>JAYVZY010000001.1:0-3097 GCA_043782885.1 Sphingomonadales bacterium
CGCCTTCGCCTTCGCCTCCGTAAGCCCCACGCTCGCGATTTGCGGGTGGCAATAGGTGCACCCCGGAATGTTGAGCGGGTCCATCGCGTGCGGGTGCACGTCTTTGTTGCCGAGCGACGCCGCAATCGCCTCTGCCGCAATCACGCCCTCGTGGCTGGCCTTGTGCGCAAGCCACGGTCCCTGCGTCACATCACCAATCGCATAGATGCCCGCGACATTCGTCCGGCACATCGCATCGGTTTTGATGTGGAAGCGCTGGTCTGGCTCGATTTTCAAATCCTCCAGCCCGATATTCTCAACGTTCGGCACAATGCCGACCGCGACGATAACATGGCTGAAGTCTTCGGTCGTGACCGAGCCATCCTTAGCCTTAATCTCCGCCGTAATGACGGTGTCCGACGTCTTAATCGATTGCACGCCGGTGCTGGCGCGGATGTCCATGCCCTGCTTCTTGAGCGACGCGGCCATGAACGCGGAGACTTCCTCATCCTCCACCGGCACGATGCGGTCGAGCATTTCCACCACGGTCACCTTCGCGCCCATATCATTGTAAAACGAAGCGAATTCGATGCCGATCGCGCCCGATCCGATGACGAGCAGCTTGGTTGGCATTTCGGCCGGCACCATCGCGTGGCGATACGTCCAAATGCGTTTTCCATCGGCCTTGGCGAAGGGCAGCTCGCGCGCGCGGGCACCGGTGGCGATGATGATGTTCTTGGCGGTGAGTTCGGTCGTCGTGCCATCCTTGGTGACCGAGAGTTTGCCCGGCGCGGTGAGCTTACCATCGCCCATATGGACGGTGATTTTGTTCTTTTTCATCAAATGGCCGATGCCCTGATTGAGCTGCTTCGCCACCCCGCGCGAGCGCTTCACCACGGCCTCGATGTCGGCACTGATGCCCTGCGCGGCAAGGCCATAATCTCCTGCGTGCTGCATGTAATGGTATATTTCCGCCGAGCGCAGCAGCGCTTTGGTTGGGATGCAGCCCCAATTCAGGCAGATACCGCCGAGGTTCTCGCGCTCAATGATGGCGACGCTGAGGCCAAGCTGCGCGGCGCGGATGGCAGCAACATATCCACCGGGGCCGGAACCGAGAACGATGAGGTCGTATGTATCAGCCACGGGAGCTTCCTTCTTCTTTTAGATAGGGGAGTAAAACTGCTTCTAATCTTGAAATCGAGTTATCGATTTCACTTTTAATTGGATCGTCTTGACCATCAGAACCGCCAAAAATCGTTGACCTCGTATTGACGTCAACCTCTGCGCCTACATCCAAACAGGCTTCCCAAGAGTCTAATGACATCAACAGCATTGCACGTTGTTTTATTATTAAAGATATATCATTTGAAACATTTTCTCCAAAATGCACTTTTGCGTAAGGAATTTGGCTATAGCCGTCATCAAAGCTTTGATTTTCCTGAGACAATCGCTTATAAACTATCTGCTTGAAGCGACCTCCTCTGCTTTTGTCAGGGTTTTGACTGACGCCTAGCGAACTGCTTTCAAATGCAGGAATAAAGCGAGCCCGCGAACCAAGAATGACGTCTCTAATCGCGTAACATGTGGCCAAAATTTTTTCAGCATGTTCAATTTTGCGTTCAGCGAGTCTTTGGCTTTTAAAATTCTTTAGCGCCACTTTGCCTGACTGAGCGGCGTAAAGCACAGCCCCCGCAGCGACAAAACTTCCGATTCCAGCTAACATTTGGCCAGTTGCGGCCCAATCTATAATATATGGACAGACCACTAAGCCACCAGCCCCAGTGGCGACTCCACCAATTCCTTGAAGACCTTCATCAGCATTGCCCCATCTGCGCCATCAATCGCGCGGTGATCGAAGCTGCCGGTCGCGGTCATCACGGTTGCAATCGCGAGGGCACCATCGACGACATAGGGCCGCTGCTCACCCGCGCCGATCGCCATGATCATGCCCTGTGGCGGGTTGATGACGGCCTCAAACTGCTTGATGCCCATCATGCCCATGTTGCTGAGCGAGGCGGTGCCGCCTTGGTATTCGTGCGGCTGGAGCTTGCCGTCCTTCGCCTTTTTGGCCAGCATCGTCATCTCGGTGCTGACGGCGGAGATGCTCTTGCTGCCCGCATCGGTGATGATCGGCGTGATGAGCCCGCCGGGGATGCTGACCGCGACGCTGATGTCGGCGCGGCTGAATTGCAGCATCGTATCGCCCGCGAACGAGACGTTGCACGCGGGTACCATTTCCAGCGCCTTGCCCAGCGCCTTGATCAGCATATCGTTGACGCTCAGCTTGATGCCGCGCGCGGCGAGGGCGGCATTGAGTTCACCGCGTAGCTTGAGGAGTGCATCGAGGCGAACATCGACACCCAAATAGATGTGCGGCACCTGCTGCTTCGATTCGGTGAGGCGGCGGGCGATGGTCTTGCGCATCCCGCTGAGTTTGACGACCTCGTGCGGAGTAGGGTGATCGGTGGAGGGGGCTGGAGCAGGTGCTGGCGCTGGCGCAGCGGGTGAAGGTGCCGTTGCAACGGCGGCTGGCGCGGTAACTGCAACGCCCTTTGCCGCGCCGCTCAAATCGGCCTTGACGATGCGGCCGTTTGGCCCGGAGCCGGTGATGGCACGGAGATCAATGCCGTCCGCTGCGGCGAGGCGCTTGGCGAGTGGGGAGGCTTTAACGCGGTCACCAGATGCGGCAACGGGTGCCGATGCAGCCTTTGCAGGGGCGGGCGCTGCGGCTTGCGCGGCGGGCGCTGGTGCGGTAACCTCCGCCTTTGTTGGGGTCGGTTTAGCCGAATCGCCATCTCCCGCCAGCCGCGCAATCACGGTGCCGACTTTGACGCCCTCAGTGCCCTCAGCGACCAAAATCTCGGTCACGACGCCCTCATCAACGGCTTCAAACTCCATCGTGGCTTTATCAGTTTCGATTTCGGCCATTACGTCACCCGAATTGACCTGATCGCCCACTTTTATGAGCCATTTCGAGAGCGTGCCCTCTTCCATTGTGGGGGACAGAGCGGGCATTTTAATCTCAAGGGCCATAAGATAACCTGTTGCTAGGGTGTGATGCTCCTTCTCTAGCGTGCAATTGCTCAGCTTTCCAGTAGTGCGCGCACTTGCACATCGC
>JAYVZY010000002.1:0-3347 GCA_043782885.1 Sphingomonadales bacterium
GGCCGCCTTACATATTAATCTGGGTGGGGCGGGTACGGCGGAACCAATCTGCGACCATCAACCGTGAGAGCGTAACGCCACAGAACACCGACGTGACAATACCGATGGCGAGCACAACGGCAAAGCCGCGCACTGGGCCGGTGCCAAAATAGAACATGATGGCCGCCGAGATGACGTTGGTGAAGTTCGCGTCGAAAATCGCGCGGCTCGCTTCTTTATAGCCGAATTCGATGGCCTGCAGCGTCCGCCGCCCGCGCTTCACTTCTTCGCGGATGCGCTCGTTAATCAGCACGTTGGCATCCACCGCTGCGCCGAGAGTCAGGATGAAACCAGCGATACCCGGCAGCGTCAACGTCGCGTTGAGCAGTGCCATAACACCGAGGATCAGTAAGGCGTTGATGACCAACGCCAACGTCGTATAAACGCCGAAGCGGAAGTAAGTGATGATCATGAAAATGGCGAGCAGGACAACCGCTACGGCGCCGGCAATAATGCCTTTGTGGATCGAATCTGCGCCAAGCTCCGGCCCCACAGTGCGCTCTTCCACCACCTTGAGTGCCACGGGCAGCGCACCCGATTGCAACTGAATAGCGAGATCGGTAGCCGATTTCGTGGTGAAATTGCCCTCAATGTAGCCCGATCCTCCGAGGATAGGTGTATTAATCACCGGTGCCGTGAGAATTACGCCATCGAGGATCACCGCAAACCGCTTGCCCACATTATCTTGCGTAATCCGGGCGAATTTCAGCGCACCGTTGCTGTTGAACGAGAAGTTCACCACAGGTTGATTGTTCTGGCCCTGACCCGGTGAGGCCTTAGTGAGTTCATCGCCCGAGACCGCCACACGACGACTGACGGCGAGCATTCCCTCTTTGCCCTCTGGATAGGGGAGCAACTGATCACCGGCCGGAGCCTCCCCCTTGGCGATCAACGCGGGGTCGGCGAGGGCATCCACCATCTTGAATTCGAGTTTCGCGGTTTTGCCGAGCAGCGTTTTCAGGCCCTCGGGGTCTTGCAGGCCCGGCACTTGCACCAAGATGCGGCTGGCCCCTTGGCGCACCACCGTCACTTCTTTGGTGCCATCCGGATCGATTCGCTTCGCCACCACCGAGCGCGCTGTTTCGATGGTGTTGTTGACGGCGTCGGCCAGCCCCGCTGGCGTTTGCGTCATCACCACGCGGTTGGTGTCGCGCACTTCAACGTTCCAGTCGCGCTGGCCCGTTACGCCAACGCCGTTGGTTTGTTTGTAGGCCAGCTCGCGGCCACGATCGACGTCTTTGACGTTGCGCAGCGAGAAGGAGATCGTGTTGGTATCGATGGCCACATCGCCCGCATCAAGTGCGGGATCAGCGCGCCGGATCGCGGTGCTGACCTCGTTCTGCATCTTCTCGAGTTTTTGCTTGGCAACGTCGTTGACGTCCGCTTCCAGCAGCAAATGGCTGCCGCCCGAGAGATCGAGGCCAAGGTTGAGCCGCGCGTGCGGCACATAATCAGGCCATTTCGCGACAGTGTCGGCAGGGAAGAAATTGGGGATTGCGCTGATCAGGCCAACGACGGTGACGAGGATTGTCGCCCAAACCTTCCATCTCGGGAAATCAAACTGCATGGATCAATCGTTCGCCGGTTTGTTGGGCTTAAGTGGCTGAATGTCCGCCAGTGTCGAGCGCAGCACCTTCACCTTCACGTTCGGCGCAATTTCAACCTCCACTGTGTCGGTATCGACCTTCGTCACCTTGCCATAGACGCCGCCTGCGGTCAGCACGGTATCGCCCTTTTGGGCTGCCGACACTTTCGCTTTATGATCTTTTTGCTGCTGTTGCTGCGGCCGGATAACAAGAAAATAGAAGATGACAAACACAATCGCGAACATCGGCAAGGGTGACGCGAAAATGGCCGCGAGGCCGGAGGGCGCCGCGCCGCTAGCGGTTTGGGCGTATGCGGGTGAAATGAACATCTATACTCTCTAAAAAATGAGCGGCGCCGTTAAGCATATTGCCGACGGCGTATAGCGCTTGGCCGGAAAATGGCAACTCTTTAGCGCGGGACGCTAGAACCCTCCGCTCATGGCGTGCGGCCCGATCAACTCAGCATAACGGGCGAGCGCGTAACGGTCAGTCATCCCCGCGATAAAATCCGAAATGTGGCGCGCGCGCGCAGGCTCTCGAACAGGCAAACGGACGTGCCAATCATCTGGTAGCTTGGATGGATCGGCGCGATAGGTCTCAAACAAGGCATCTACCAAACCGCGCGCCTGAATTTGGAGCGCCTTCACCGGAGGCGCGCGATAGAGCTGCGCATACAGCATGGCTTTGATCTGTCGTTCCGCTTCAGCGACGCCGGGCGAAAACGCGACAAGCGTTGTTCCATACGCACGTACCCCTGCCGCTGACGTCACGCCTGCCGCCGCAATAGCACGGGTGCTGGCGATGATAAGATCATTCACCATCTGGCCAATCATATCGCGGATCAATTCGCGCACTTGCGCAGCGTGCGCCACGCCCACCAACCGCTTTTGGATGCCTGCCCAACTTGCTGCGATGAACGGCACGTCCAGTAGTGCGTCAAACGACAGAAATCCGGAGCGCAGGCCGTCATCAATGTCATGATTGTCATAGGCGATGTCGTCAGCGAGGGCGGCGACCTGTGCTTCCAGGCTCGCGTGTGTGGTCAGCTCGAGGTCGTGCTGGGCGTTGTAATCCGCAAGTGCCCAAGGCGCTTGGTGCACTGGCCCGTTGTGTTTTGCCAATCCTTCCAACAATTCCCAGCTCAAATTGAGGCCAGAGAAATGCGGGTAGGGGCTTTCCAGCAACGTGAGTGTTCGGATCGTATGCGCGTTATGATCCCAACCGCCATAATCGGCCATTGCCGCCTTGAGCGCATCCTCTCCGGCGTGTCCAAAGGGCGGATGGCCAATGTCGTGCGCGAGCGCGAGTGCCTCGGTCAAATCTTCATTCAGCCCAAGTGCGCGAGCAATTGTGCGGGCGATCTGCGCAACCTCTAGGCTGTGGGTAAGGCGCACACGGTAATGGTCACCGTCTGGCGCAATGAACACCTGTGTCTTGTCGCGCAATCGGCGGAAAGCGACTGAATGGATGATCCGATCCCGGTCCCGCTGGAACGCATCTCGCGGGCCGCGCGATCCCGTCGCAGGCGGATGATGCAGCCGACCACGCGATTGCGCAGGGTGGCAGGCATAAGGGGCGAGCGGGATCACCGCTTCTTATGCTTGCGCTTGCTTGGTTTGTCTTGAGCATCAGGCGGGGTGGCATCAGCCTTGTCGCGCGCTTTGCGGGACTTATGCTTGGGCTTGTCCTCGTCAACGTCAACGGTCGGGACGGCTCTGCCCT
>JAYVZY010000003.1:0-5499 GCA_043782885.1 Sphingomonadales bacterium
CAGCGGATGTCCTCGCCGGTCACCGCGCCGTCTGGGATTCGGGTGGCTGGCATTGGTATGCTGGCGGCTGTAGCGGTCAGTTTTCTCTATGGGTTCACAGTGAGTGCGGCGGCGCGGCCCTTTATGCCGCTCAATGTGGCACTGGCGATCAGCGCACTTATTCTGGGAGGCGGACTTGCGTGGTGGAGCGGGCGCAAAGTTGCGCTCACCGCAATGCCGCAGATGATCGCGCTTTATAATGGTATGGGCGGAGGCGCGGCAGGCGCCATTGCCGCTGTCGAGTTGTTTGGGCGCCATACACAAGGCGTGATGCAACTGGTCGTGACGCTACTTGGCGCGCTCATCGGCGGCGTCTCCTTCTCGGGCTCAATAATCGCCTGGGCCAAGCTAGATGGTGTCATCAAACTTCCTCTGCGACTCAAGGGCCAGCAGCTCTTGAATGGCGCGCTGTTGGTTTTGACGTTCGCGGTCGGGGCCTTTCTGGTTTATACCGACCAAAGCGGCACTGTGTTGATGGACGCATCAACGCTCATCTTGATCTTTTTCAGCCTAGCCCTACTCTTCGGTATCATGATGACATTGCCGATTGGCGGCGCAGACATGCCGGTGGTGATCTCGGTATTCAACGCCTTCACTGGCCTTGCTGTCGGGCTTGAGGGGTTTGTGCTGCAAAATCCTGCGTTGATGATTGCAGGTATGGTCGTGGGGGCGGCTGGCCTGTTGCTCACGCTGCTGATGGCGAAGGCGATGAACCGCTCGGTGCGTAACGTGTTGTTTACGAACTTCGGCCCGACTGCAAAGCACAGGCAAGGCAAGATCGCAGGCAGCCTCAAGCCGACCGCTGCAGGCGATGCGGGCATCTTCATGCGCTATGCCAGCAAAGTCATCATCGTGCCCGGCTATGGGCTTGCAGTCGCGCAGGGCCAACAAAAGCTCTACGAATTTGTCAAACTGCTGCAAGTGGCAGGCGTTGAGGTCAAGTTCGCGGTTCATCCAGTCGCGGGGCGGATGCCGGGGCAAATGGATGTCCTGCTTGCCGAAGCGGGCGTGCCCTATGATATGATCTTTCAGCTTGAAGACATTAATGAGGATTTCAAAACGACAGATGTAGCGCTCGTCATTGGTGCAAATGATGTTGTGAACCCTGCCGCGCGGGCAGATAAATCATCGCCGATCTTCGGAATGCCGATCCTCAACGCTGACCAAGCCAAGCAAGTCTATGTTGTCAAACGTGGCGAGGGCAAGGGCTATGCGGGGATCGTCAACGGCCTGTTTTACGGCGATAATTGCAACATGGTCTATGGCGATGCCCAAGCTGTGCTCATCCAGATGATCGAGGCCGTGCGCGGTCTTAGTTCGGCAAACGCAGCTTGATTTATCGACCAATTTATCACCTCGAAAGGAATGACTTATGTCTCGCAATATGCACGCAGCTGTCGTTGAACAGTTTGGAAAGGCGCTTGTGCTGCGCGAGGTGGAGATTCCAACGCCGGGACCGGGGCAGATACTCGTTAAGACAGAGGCGTGCGGTGTGTGCCATACCGATCTACACGCAATGCGAGGCGATTGGCCGGTCAAGCCATCGCTGCCCTTCATCCCCGGCCATGAGGGGATCGGTCTCGTTGTTGCCGTGGGTGCTTGCGTGACAATCGTGAAGGAGGGAGACCGTGTCGGCGTGCCCTGGCTTTATTCGGCCTGCGGGCATTGTGAATATTGTCTCTCGGCATGGGACACGGTTTGCGGGGAAGCGCAATTTGGCGGTTATACCAAAAATGGCGGCTTCGCTGAATATATCCTCGCCGATCCAAACTATGTGGCGCATATCCCCGATAGCCTATCAGCGATTGCGGCTGCGCCGATTATCTGTGCCGGAATTACTACTTATAAAGGCATTAAGGAAACCGAAGCCCGCCCCGGCGAGTGGATCGCCATTTCGGGCGCAGGCGGCCTCGGGCATCTGGCCATCCAATATGCCAAAGCCATGGGTTTGAACGTCTGTGCGGTTGATATTGATGAGGAGAAACTCGTGCAGGCCAAGTCACTGGGCGCAGATGCAGTGGTCAACGCCAAAGACGGCGACGCTGCAGAGGTGGTCAAAAAGGTGACCAATGGCGGTGCGCACGGCGTGCTGATCACCGCGCCCTCGCTCATAGCATTCAAACAGGGCATCGGAATGGCGCGCAAACGCGGTACCTGCGTGCTCGTTGGGTTGCCGCCGGGAGAGTTTCCGGTTGAGCTGTTCAATGTCGTTGCAAATTGCCTGACGATCCGTGGCTCGTTCGTCGGTACGCGCAAGGATATGGCCGAGGCATTGGCATTCGCCGCCGATGGCAAGGTCAAAGCCAATGTGGAATTACAGCCGCTGGCGGCGATCAATCAAGTGTTTGATAGGCTGCAAAAGGGTGAGGTTCCCGCACGTGTTGTGCTCGATTTCGGTAAACCTTGAGCAAGCGTGAGTCCTTTAACCGTCGTGCGTTTCTGTGCTGCGCAACGGTGGCGGCCGCGGTTCCGTTGGCGGGCTGCAAGGACAATGGTATGAACGAATATGATACTGCGCTCAAAGCGCTTCGAGCGCCGTTGCCCTCCAACCCTACAATGCAGGCGTTAGTACGCTTTGCTACTCTTGCGGCCAATGGCCATAATACCCAGCCGTGGCAATTCGCTGTTGGCGAGAGCGGCTTTCGGATTGTACCAGACTTTACCCGGCGCACGCCTATCGTCGATCCGGATGATCATCACCTCTTTTGCAGTCTGGGCTGCGCGGCGGAAAATCTGATGATTGCCGCCAAAGCCAATGGTCACCCGTCGGCGTTTGATTTTGATGAGCATACGCAAAACATCCACATTGACCTCACCAGCGCTCCCTCGCGTGACGACCCGCTATACCGCGCCATACCCCTACGGCAATCGACGCGTTCGATATATGATGCACGCGATATAGCTCCAGCCGAACTGAAGCTACTGGAAGCGGCGGCGAAGATTGAAGGCGTCTCAATGCAGATTATTACTGACGTCCACAAACGCGAGACCGTGATGGATTACCTTATTCAGGCGAACAGCGCGCAAATGGACAATGCAGCCTTTGTCGAAGAACTCAGAAATTGGATTCGGTTCAATCCCGCGCAAGCTCTTGCGATGCGGGACGGTCTGTATAGCAAAGCCGCAGGTAGTCCAGTTGTGCCGACATGGATTGGCGAGCGGATGTTTGGCCTGTTTTTCAAAAAAGTAAGCGAGACCAAAAAATACATTGCGCAGATACGATCATCGTCCGGTATCGCGATATTTATCGGCGACAAGGCGGATAAAACGCATTGGATCAAGGTCGGACGCAGCTTTCAGCGCTTTGCCTTGCAGGCAACCGTATTCGGCATCCGCCATGCGCATCTCAATCAGATCGTTGAAATCCCAGACGTTCGCCACCCATTCGCAAACTGGCTTGGCGCTGGTGATTTACGGCCCGACCTCATTGTGCGATTTGGCCGTGCACCGCCAATGCCGATGTCGCTGCGCCGACCGACGAGCGCGGTTATCCTGCCGCCCATGCAGTAATCTTGCCACGCCAGTAAGTGTAATCCTGACTATCGAGCACCCACGCCACTTCAGCTTGCATAGGTATCATTCTGCCTTCAACCTGATGATAATCCCAAAACAGCCCATGCCAGGGAAGATCGTGCCGCATCTTGCCATCATTATAGGGCCGCGATGCCGCACGCGCTGTATCGATCAAGCCGTCTGGCCCTAATGTGAATGTTATTTCAGCTCGTGCGACACCGATGTCCGTTGCGACTTTGAATGTTAGTAGATCAACAACCGACCACTCAAGCGTGTCGTTTTGGAGTATCGCATCGGGATTCCAGGGCAGTTCGGCGAGATAACGCAGCATTTCGCCAAGATCAGCATCGGCGGTGCCAGCCTCATAGGCAATTGGCACTGCTCCCATGAAACGCACATCTAAACCCCCGTGGCCACCAACCAAGTAATCGGCGACCATGATCAGTCCGAGCGGATATATCCGCGCGCGCCACATAAATCCTGACGAAGTCGTCGAGATGAGCTGTTGCGCGGCAAACTTCAAAGGTTTTGCCGCAGGCGACATCCACATCTCGCCAGATTGTCGCAGCTTTACATATGAGGCAGGTGATTTTGGTCGCGCGCCCAGCCTATTTGCGAGCACTGCGATCTCGGGCGGTAAATCATGGCAAACATCAGCAGGCGATGATGCGCGCATAAGATTGCTTTCAAACGCTTTAAGTTTCGCTGTAAAGCGATGGCGCAACCATAACACTCCAACCGTGCTTGCCAAAAGCCCAGCGGCGATGCTGAACAGAATCTCGATACCCACCGCTTTACTTAGGCTCAGCCGTAATAACAGTCATTCGTTTTCCCGTGCCACCGCTTTGCAGCGAATCGCGGGTGACGAGCAAAGTTGTGCCGGGCTGCAAAGCACCCGCGACCAGTTTGCGGAATGGCTCGGGCATATGAACGCGGGCGCGTTCGGCGGGCGTGAGTTCGTTCGCCGTATTAGGCACTTGTCCGGGGAGTGGAAGCCGCAACCAATGGGTGCCAGCGGCATCAACTGAGCGCAGATTGAAAGCCATTGTCGTCGTCACAGACCCCTCAATGCTCAGCTTGGTTGAACCGATCTCAACGCCGTTGCGGATTACGATCATGCGTTTGTCATGCCCGCTGATCACAATTGAGAGCGGCCCTGAACGCGACCGCTCCGGATGCCAGTTGTAGTTCTGCACTGGGCTGAGTGCGTCTGCGATTTCCGCTTCCAAAACCTCAGGAGCAGGGGCGACCTCAGGTACCAAGGGATCGTCAGTGATTACCACAGTAAGCCCGAGTTTGGTTATGCCATACAGTAAGATCGCGAATTTGCGCGGCAGCCGAATGCAGCCGTGTGAGGCAGGATAACCGGGCAATCGGCCTGCGTGCATCGCGACACCGTCCCAAGTCAGCCGTTCCATGTAGGGCATTGGGCCGTTAGAATACACGTTCGATTTGTGAATGACCTGCTTTTGCAGGATCGTGAACACGCCGGTCGGGGTCAGATGGCCTGCCTTGCCGGTGGAGACAGTCGAGACGCCAATAGGCACACCGTTGCGATAGGCATATGCGCGCTGCGTCTTCAAGCTGATAATGATGGTCACGGGGCCGAGTGGCGCGATTTCAGGCGCCCAGAGATATTCCCCAGGCTTGAGCGCTTCGATGGCGCCAGCGGTTGCGGGGGGCGCTGTTTGCGTGGGCACAGGAGTTGGGGTTTGAGCTGACAGGGCATACGGTACGACCAAAGCAAAAATGGCGAAGATGATGTGAACCGATCGCCGACTCATTTTGACTTCAAGACGCGCTTGAGCAACACGAGCGTCGCATCACCTGGATAGCTCTCGGATGTAAAGCCCATTTCCTTTTCCATCGCGATTGCCTCATGATGATCGCGACTTTCGATGGAGACGATCGACTTGACGCCGATCTCTTCAGCATAGCGCACAACAT
>JAYVZY010000004.1:0-2360 GCA_043782885.1 Sphingomonadales bacterium
TTTGCCAGCCCGCACCCACTCGACGGCAACTTCAGATGCGCCGCGCACCGCGAGCACATCCATGCCATCCACCTGAATGCCAGGCACCCGGAAGCTCTCGCCGCGCCGATAGAGTCGATCTTCCGAACTCGCGCGGTTGACCGAGGTGCCCATCGCATACTGGTTGTTCTCGATGACGAAAATGACGGGCAGCTTCCACAGCTCCGCCATGTTCATGCTCTCATACACTTGGCCCTGATTTGATGCGCCATCACCAAAGTAAGTGAGCGCGATGCCACCATCGCCCTTGTATTTATGCGCGAATGCCAGCCCAGCCCCCAGCGAAACCTGTGCGCCGACGATGCCGTGGCCGCCGTAAAAGCCATGTTCGACCGAGAACATGTGCATCGATCCGCCTTTGCCGCGACTGATGCCCGCCGCCCGCCCCGTGAGTTCGGCCATCACGATTTTCGGATCAATGCCGCACAGCAGCATATGGCCGTGATCGCGATAGCCGGTAATGACGCTGTCTTTGCCCGGATTGATTGCCGATTGCAGCCCGACCGCGACCGCTTCCTGCCCGATATACAAATGGCAAAAGCCGCCGATCAGCCCCAAGCCATAAAGCTGCCCTGCCCGCTCCTCAAAGCGACGGATGAGCAGCATCTGCTCATAGAATTTCATCAATTGCTCTGTCGTTGCGACGAAGGGCTGGAAATGTTCAGGCCGCGCAATATCGATTGCATCGGATGCCGGAGGAGATTTTGCTTTTGCCAAGAGTTGGTCTTTCACTGGGAAGAGGGCAGTGATTCCCTATAAACGCGCAACTTGCTCCACGTCCATCACCGGAGCGGTAAAATGACCTCATCCTTGCCCGCAACGCCGAGATTACGCCGAACCAGTTCATCCACCATATCCGGATTAGCATGACGCGGATCGAGCAGTGCAACATGATTAGCCAAATCAGCGCGTGTCTGCTCGGTTTGCGCAAGAACAAGCCGGCGCTGATGGAGCGCGTGGGAATATTCACCCCATGCCAACACGCCATTCGACCCAAACAACGCATATCCGCCGAAAAAGGCAATGATCGCGAAACTCAGCGCGGGCACCGAGGCCGAGCGGAGGAGCAATAAAAGATTATAGGCGCGTTTCATCCTGCATCGCTTGAATCACATGCGACTCGCTGAATCAAGAGGTTTTTTCTATTTCAAAAAAATACTTCGTCCCGCATATTGTGCTGAAGCGCCCAGCTCCTCCTCAATCCGGATCAGTTGGTTGTATTTCGCCAACCGATCGGAACGCGCGAGCGAGCCGGTTTTGATCTGCCCGCAATTGGTGGCAACCGCCAAATCAGCAATCGTTGAATCTTCCGTTTCACCAGAGCGGTGCGACATCACGGCGGTGTAGCCCGCGCGCTGCGCCATCGTCACCGCTGCCAAAGTCTCGGTCAGTGTGCCAATCTGGTTGACCTTGACGAGCAGTGAGTTCGCCAAACCGTCCTTGATGCCTTGCGCGAGGCGGATGGGATTGGTGACAAACAAATCATCGCCGACCAATTGCACCTTATCGCCGATTTTGTCGGTGAGCAGCTTCCAGCCCAAAAAGTCGTCTTCGCTCATGCCATCTTCAATCGAGGCAATCGGATAGCGCGCCGCCAAGTCTGCCAGATAATCGGCCATTTCTGCGGGAGAGAGCACCCTGCCCTCGCCGTCCAGATGATAGGCACCATCCTTGAAAAACTCTGTTGCCGCGCAATCGAGCGCCAGCACCACATCATCGCCCGGGGTATAACCCGCTGCCGTAATCGACTCCATGATGAAATCGAGCGCATCAGCGGGTGACGCAAGGTTCGGCGCAAAGCCGCCCTCATCACCCACTGCCGTGGCCAGCCCCTTGGCGTGGAGCTTCGCCTTCAGCGTGTGAAAAATCTCAGTGCCCATCCGCACCGCGTCCAGAATGGATGATGCGCCCACCGGCATGATCATGAATTCCTGGAAATCGATGGGGTTGTCGGCGTGCATCCCGCCGTTGATGATGTTCATCATCGGCACGGGGAGCATGTGCGCGCTCACACCGCCCACATAACGATACAGCGGCAAGCCCCGCGCATCTGCCGCAGCCTTCGCTACCGCCAGCGACACGCCTAGAATGGCATTCGCACCCAGCCGGCCCTTGTTCGGTGTGCCATCGAGCGCGATCATCCGTGCGTCAATCTCGCCTTGCTCTTCGGCATCCATGCCAAGCAACGCATCGGCAATCTCGCCGTTCACCGCATCAACTGCCGCAGAAACGCCTTTGCCGCCCCACTTCGTTTTGTCGCCATCGCGCTTTTCGACCGCCTCATAAGCGCCCGTGGAGGCGCCTGAAGGCACGGCGGCGCG
>JAYVZY010000005.1:0-2736 GCA_043782885.1 Sphingomonadales bacterium
CGCGGTTGCTGCTGCAATTGAGGTGCAACCGATATGAATATTGCCGTGACCAACCCTCGCGTTGCGCTGGTTGGCAATCCGAATGCGGGAAAATCTGCACTTTTCAATGCTCTTACGGGCGCGCATCAGCGGACGGGCAATTATCCGGGCGTCACCGTTGAGCGCAAGGCGGGACGCTGGAGCGTAGCTGATGGGATCACGGCCGAACTGATCGACCTGCCCGGCACCTATAGCCTCACCCCGACCAGCCCCGACGAGGCCGTAACGCGCGACGTCGTGATGGGCGAGCACGACGTGGAGCGCCGCCCAGACGGGCTCATTCTCGTCGTGGATGCCGCCAATCTCGACATTCATTTGCGGTTTGCGCTGGAGCTTATCGCGCTCGGGCTCCCGTGCGTGGTCGCGCTCAACATGGTTGATCTGGCAGCGCGAGATGGACTGACGATTGATCCTGCGAGGCTCTCGAAAGCGCTCGGTGTGCCGGTGATTGAGACCGTCGCGGTGAGACGACGCGGGTTGGCGGAATTAGCAGCGGCCGTCTCAACGTCCCTCTTAGCCCCAACCAAAAGCCAACTAACAACTTCCGGACGGGCAAACGTCCATACTTCGGTTGCCGCTGACGCGCGCCGCATCTCGCGTGCGGCTATTATCTCCGAGACGCCAGCCCGGCACCTTACTCGCACAATCGATAACATCGTCCTGCATCCGGTTTTTGGCTCATTGCTTCTGCTCCTCACGTTGTTCCTCATGTTCCAGGCCGTGTTCACGGGTGCCAAAATCCCGCAGCAGATCATCACTGACGCGATCGCTTCACTGCAAACCTATGTCGTCCATGCCCTGCCCCCCTCGTTATTGCTTTCCGCGATCACCGATGGCTTGATTGCAGGCGTTGGCGCGGTGCTGGTGTTCATTCCGCAAATTCTGATCCTGTTCTTCTTCATCCTAACACTGGAGGCGAGCGGCTATATGGTGCGCGCCGCATTCTTGATGGATCGGCTGATGGCGGGTGTTGGCCTCTCCGGAAGAGCCTTTATTCCGCTGCTGTCGTCGTTCGCCTGCGCGGTGCCTGGCATCATGGCGACGCGGACAATCGAAGATCCCAAGGATCGACTTACGACAATGCTGATCGCCCCGCTGATGACCTGTTCGGCGCGGCTACCGGTCTATACCGTCATCATTGCCGCGTTTATTCCGGCGCGCAGCGTTGGATTGGGCATCGGTCTTCAGGGATTGATCTTGCTCGGCCTGTATGTGGCGGGCGTGGTTGGAGCGCTGCTCGCGGCACTCATCTTGCGGCGCACCGTCACAAAATCAAGCGGGGCCGGCTTTATGATGGAAATGCCGCGCTATCAGTTGCCGGTGCTGCGTGATTTGGCGCTGGGCTTATGGCAGCGTGTGCTGATCTTCCTGAAGCGCGCCGGAACATTGATTGCGGGCACCACGCTGATCCTCTGGCTGCTGCTGAGCTTCCCACGCGCATTACCCGGCGAATCGCAGACCGATGCTTCGATCGCCGGGCACATGGCGAGTGGACTGGCCGTTGTGCTCAAGCCGATCGGTTTTAACCGCGAAATCGCGCTCGCCCTTATACCTGCCATGGCCGCGCGAGAGGTAGCCGTTTCTGCACTCGCAACGGCGTATGCGGTCGATGATCCGAGCAATCATGACGCTATTGGCGCGCGCCTTGCTACGCGCTGGAGCTTGCCAACGGCACTGGCGTTCCTCGCTTGGTTCGTCTTTGCGCCGCAGTGTATGTCAACCATCGCCGTCATCCGCCGCGAAACGAATGGCTGGAAATGGCCGCTCTTTATGGTTGGCTATCTTTTCAGCCTTGCATATATCGCCTCGGGTGTCACATACTGGGCAGCGAAATTTTTGGGATTGTAAAAGGGAATAGAATGGCCGGATCACTCAACAAAGTCATGCTCATCGGCAATTTGGGCCGCGATCCAGAATCGCGCAGCTTCCAGAATGGCGGAAAAGTGGTGAGCCTCAACATCGCCACATCCGAAAGCTGGAAAGACCGCCAAACTGGCGAACGCAAGGAAAAGACCGAGTGGCACAGCGTGCAAATTTTCAACGAAAACGTTGGGCGCATTGCGGAGCAATATCTGCGCAAGGGCTCGAAGGTTTACATCGAGGGCCAATTGCAAACCCGCAAATGGCAGGACAAGAACGGCGTTGATAAATACACGACCGAAATCGTGATCCAGAACTTCAACGGCACGCTGACACTGCTCGATGGTCGCAACGAAGGTGGCTCAGGCGGCGGCGGCGGACAAGGCGGAGGCTGGAACCAGGATCGCGGTAATGCGGGCGGCTCAAGCGCGGGCGGTGGCTATGCCGATGCCCCATCAGGCGGCGGTGCGTTTGATGCCGATCTTGACGACGACGTGCCGTTCTGACGGATAAATCGGAGCGGCTTGAATTGTCAAACCGCTCCGAAAACTTTATTTCTTGGTGAGCGAAAGACCGCCAAAGCGCTTGTTGAAGCGCGCGACCTGACCCCCGGCATCGAGCATGCCTGATTTACCACCTGTCCAAGCGGGGTGCGCCAACGGGTCGATGTCGAGCGTCATCAGATCGCCCTCTTTGCCCCAGGTGGAGCGGGTTTGAAACTGCGTGCCATCGGTCATTTGAACCGTGATCATGTGATACTCGGGGTGGATACCGGTTTTCATTTTGTGTCTCCAAGTGTGACTGGTTCCAACCAGCCTGCGGATAAGAAGCGGCGCG
>JAYVZY010000006.1:0-3235 GCA_043782885.1 Sphingomonadales bacterium
GTGCGCTCTGCGCACAGCTCAACTGCGCGGGTTTGAAGGCGGTAGCTGACAGCGGCAATACGGGCTTCAGGTGTGAGCGCCATCACCGGAGCCGCTACCGAGAGGGCGATCAAAGAAATCAACGTCCGCACAGCCATAGCACCTAGTAGCACATTTGCCCCCAAGCGCCACTGCTGATAGGGCGCCACCAATGTTCAATGATACATCCAGCGCCCTTAAACTGCTCGCCACCCGCCGCTCAGGAAAGCCGCGCGATATGGTGGTGCCAGGGCCAGATGATGATCAAATGCGGACGATTCTTGAGGCTGCCACACGCGTGCCCGATCATGGCAAACTGGCACCTTGGCGCTTTGTGGTGGTGGGAGCGGATCAGCGGGATGCTCTCGCGACGGTACTGACCACAGCCTATCTTGCTGAGAAGCCCGATGCTGGGCGACTTGAGCTGGAAGCGATGTCGCAATTTGCCCACCAGGCACCAGCGTTGGTTGTCGCGCTCTCCGCACCCGACGCTAACGTCAAAATTCCACTTTGGGAGCAAGAGCTGTCCGCCGGCGCTGCTTGCATGAACCTTCTCACCGCCGCGCATGCGCTTGGTTTTGTGGGCGGCTGGCTAACGGGTTGGCCAGCATATTGCGACGCCGTACGCGATGCGTTTGGCGCGTCACCCGAGCGGATTGCGGGATTTATCTTCATCGGTTCCCCCAGCCGCACATTGGAAGAGCGTCCTCGCCCGGAATACGACGCAGTCGTGTCGCATTGGACTTTGCCACGCTAAGCGTGTATTATCATTGCATGACAGCAGTTGAAACCAATGACGCCCCGATTTACCTGAAATTGCGCGGGCTGCTCGCAGCAATGATTCTGGAGGGCCGCTACGGCGAGGGCGAACAACTCCCGTCCGTCCGCTCTTTTGCCGCCAGCCATTGTGTCAATCCACTTACCATTGCGAAAGCTTACCAGTGTTTACAAGACGAGGGTTTTGTTGTTGTCAAACGCGGGATTGGCATGTTCGTCGCCGATGGCGCCATAGAGCGGTTGCGTGTTAAAGAGCGTGAGATTTTTGTGGAATGCATCTGGCCACGGATGTGCGCGCATATCGAGCGGTTGGGCATTTCCGTTGATGAATTGCTGGCCGCCGAACACGCTTGAGTTGCTATGTTTTTGAAGAAACTATTTCGCCGCGCTGCAGCGGCTCCCGCGCCTGAGACAAGCCGGTTCACTTTGCCTGACGGTGAGAGAATTTATGCGATCGGCGATATTCACGGGCGACTTGATCTGTTCGATGCCTTGCTCGCGATGATCGAGGCCGACAACGCAACGCGTCCGCCCGCCAAAACGGGGTTGGTTTTGCTGGGTGATTTGGTTGATCGCGGGCCGGAGTCGCGCGGGGTTGTCGAACGCGCGATGCAGCTCGCCGCCGCCCCCAGCACGGTTGTGCTGAAGGGCAATCACGAGGAATTGCTGCTGCGGGTGTGTGCGGGTGATGATCGGGTGACTGCACCGTTCCACCGCGTTGGTGGGCGTGATACCCTGCTGAGCTACGGCGTTTCACCTGACGTCTATGATGCCTGCGAGCTCTCTGACCTTCCGGCACTCGCGGCGGCGGCCGTGCCAATGGCGCATCGCGATTTTTTGGAGGCCGCTCTCGATTGCCATACCGTTGGCGATTATCTCTTCGTGCATGCCGGAATTCAGCCGGGCATTCCGCTTGAAGATCAGGATGCAAGCAGTCTGCGTTGGATTCGCCACGAATTCACCGGATCAGACGTTGATCATGGCAGGATGGTGATCCACGGACACACGATTACGCCAGAAATTGACGCCTGGCCGAACCGAATCGGCATCGACACCGGTGCTTATGCCAGCGGCGTTCTGAGTGCGATTGGGCTTGAGGGCACCGAGCACTGGTTTTTACAGACGTAAGCGAGGGGCGGCGCCCTTAAACATCAGCCCTCAGCTCTTGATTGTCAAAATATCCACGCCGCCCTGTTTGCTGCTCGGTTGGCTGGCATTGGGTTTTTTCTCTTTTTCTTTTTTCGGTTTGCGTGTTTCTTTGCTCGATTTCATTTGCCCTTTGGCCATATCCCGTCCCTTTCAATCCCCCAAAAGCGAGGTCGGGCCTGTTAGACCATATTTGCCGTCACTTCACAAACGCGCGACTTTTGGTCAGGCGGTTTCGCTCTCCGCCACGACTTTGCGTGGGCGACCGCGCTTCTTTGGTGCGGTGTCTGCATCGACCACGGATACTGCCGCGATTGCGGGCGGAAGGACGTTGAGATCCAGCATCATCGGCCGCTCACTCGCGCGCGGGGCAGTGTCAACGGCGGCAGGTTCAGCATCCGGGCGCTCAAAACGCGGACGGCGCGCCACTCGATCCTCCCGGGGGGGGCGATCTTCGCGTTGCGACCGAGTCTCACTTTGGGGGCGGTCTTCGCGGGGAGCGCGTTCGGCACGCTCGCGGTTACCGTTTTGCCGCGCTTCAAAGGGAACGCGTTCGCGCTGTGGTGCAGGTTCGGAGCGATCATCATCCCGCTCGCCAGTATTGCCCTCAGTATTGGCGTGTGGCGCATAGCGTTGCGGGCGACGGCTGGCCTCATAGCCCCGTTCGCCGCTCTCTTCCTCATCGCCGCCGTCATCATAAGATGCGCGGTTTTCAGCTTGCGGCTCATTGCCGTCATTCTCATCCCACTCGTCGCGCGAGCGACGGGGCTGGCTTTCTTCAAACCGCGTGCGTGTTTCCGCCACAACGCGGAAATAATGGTCCGCGAACTGGTGATAATATTCGGTCAGCACCCGATCACCCTGCATCTGCGCATCGCGGGCGAGGGTTTTGTATTTCTCAAGCAATTGCGGGGCGTTGCCGCGCGCGCGGTTATCAATCCGGTTGCCAGTTTCGCCGTTGCGCCCTTGGCCATTGCCCTGGGGCCGCTGATTGTTGTTGTTGCGACCGCGCCGCCGGTTGTTGTTACCCTGACGATTGTTAAGCAAGCGAGATGATCCTTGTAATCTGTGGTCGCTCTCAGCGCACACCATATGCGCCCCATGTAGCTGCACCACCGAGCAGCTTGGTTTTGGAGAGTAGCCTGAGCGCGGCCTCAATTGCCCATCGCTCGATGCTGAGCAGACATCTAACGCCAATGAATCGGAAAACCAAGCAAAAAATCATCGCCGGAGAACAAGGCAACGATCACGCCCGCCGAGATCTTGATGGCAAGTGACGGTGAAGCCCGCGCGC
>JAYVZY010000007.1:0-1572 GCA_043782885.1 Sphingomonadales bacterium
CATTCGCTGCGTCGCCTTCCGATTCCATCGATTATGCGGTGATGGAGAAGGCTGCCCGCGTGGCGGTGGTTCCCGTCAGCATGGGCTGGTCAGACGTCGGCTCATGGGATGCGCTGGCGGGGCTCGCGGTTCCGGATGGAGACGGCAATGCGCTAGCCGGGGACATCGTCACCGTGGATACGCGCAATTGCCTGATTAAAAGTGATGGCCTGCGGATCGCCACCATTGGGCTGGAGGGACTCACGATCATTGCGGCCGGCAATGATATTCTCATTATGCCAAAGGGTCGTGCGCAGGACGTCAAGAAGGTGATTGAGAAATTATAACCAAATGGGATCTCTGGCGTCCATAGCGACACGAGGTTTGCGATTCCAAACCTCTCTGGCACTCAGATAGCGCAGCCCTCAAAATAGGAGCTGTACGGCGATTAAATTCGGCGTGCTATTTTTGCGTGACTCGCCACACGCGATTGCCCGCATCATCACTCACCAACAGCGCACCCGTTTTATCGACCACGACATCAACTGGCCGCCCCTGCGCATTGCCATCTTTATCGAGAAAGCCATTGAGCACCTCAACCGGCTTGCCATTGGGATAATCATTCTCACCAAAGGGGATGTAAAGCATCCGGTAGCCTGTCTGCGGGCGGCGGTTCCACGATCCGTGCTGCGCGACGAAGGCACCTCGGCTGAACGCCCCACCCAGTTTCGCATCGCCCGAAAACACGATCCCCAGCGAGGCGGTGTGTGCACCAAGCGCATACTCGGGCCGCTTGTAATATTGCAGGCGGCCCGGATCATTCGGATCGACCCGCGTGTCCATATACCCACCCCAATAGCTGTAGGGCCAGCCGTAATCGGCGCCAAACTCAAGCCGCGTCATATAATCAGGAGGCAGATCAGGGCCGAGCTGATCGCGCTCATTCACCGTTGCCCAAATCGCCTTCGAGTGGGGCTCAATTGCCAGCCCGTTGGGATTACGCAATCCAGTCGCAAAAATACGGAAGTCCTTTTTCGCTGGATCAACCTCCAGCACCGCCGCGCGGCTAGCCTCGGCCTCGATCCCCTCATCCGCGATATTGCTGTTCGATCCAACGGTGACATACAGCAGCTTGCCATCGGGCGAAGCAATCACATTGCGCGCCCAGTGCATGTTGGGCGCATTGGCCGGAAGATCAATGATTTTTACGGGCGGCGCGCTGATCTTCGTGTCGCCGAGCGTGTAGGGATAAGCGACCAAAGCATCGGTATTCGCCACATAAAGCGTGTTGCCCACAAGCGCCATCCCACTCGGGGAATGAAGCCCCTCCAGCAGTGTGAAACGTTGATCAGCGGTGCCGTTGCCAGTCGTGTCCCGCAGCAGAATGATTTTGTTCGGGGAATGATCGGAACCATTCGCGTGGCTCATGAGCTTGGTGGCGATCCAATCCATAAACCCCACGGGCGGGCGCGCAGGGCTGTTCGATTCTGAGACCAGCACATCACCGTTTGGTAGGCTCAGGAGCCATCGCGGATGATCCAAGCCCGTGGCGAAGGCGTTCACCTGAAGCCCCGCCCCTGCCACTGGCTTGGC
>JAYVZY010000008.1:0-3696 GCA_043782885.1 Sphingomonadales bacterium
GGCGAAGCGATTCGCGTGAAGGTCGATACCGGCGGGATGAAGGCTCAGACCAAGCGCTGGAGCTGGGTGAAAAAGGGCGCGCCGCTGATCATCGAAATCGGCGGGCGCGATATGGCTGGCGGGAATGTGAGCGTGATCCGGCGGGATCAGCTGTATACAAATGAAGGCAAACTGTTGTCAGCGGCGATGGCCCGCGCAGACTTTGCGGCTTGCGCGGGCGCTTTGCTGGAGGACATTCAAGCGGCGCTCTACACCGAAGCCAAGGCGCGGATGGAGGCCAATATCGCCCGCGATGTCACCGACCTCGCCAAGCATTTCAAAGGCGGCGAAGACAAGGTCATCGGCTGGGCGGAGCTGCAATGGGCACGGCCGACGGGTACAGCGCTCGATAACGTTGAGGCGCAGTTGAAGGCGCTCAAGCTCACCATTCGCAACACGCCGCTTGATGCGGCTCCTGTGGATGGTCCGTGCTTCTTCACCGGCGCGTCGGCCGTCGAGCGGATTTTGGTCGGGCGGAGTTATTGAGCGAGCGTTGCTGTCCCCATCTTCAATCACCCAGTTGACAGACCACGCAGCACCACGCCATAAGTAGCCCATGCAACGCGGCCTCGCCCTAACCCTGCTTCTACTCCGCCCTTAGGCGGATGTGTTGGCGCGCACGGCGTGCCCCCCGCCTAAGGGCTCCCAGCTTCCAAATCACTCCAAGCTGAGCTAGGCAAAACCATGTTGAACGATCCATCACCCAAATACCGCCCCTTTCCGCAGATTGATCTGCCCAACCGGCAATGGCCTTCGCGCACGATCACGCACGCGCCGCGCTGGCTCTCCACCGATATGCGCGATGGCAACCAAGCGCTGATTGACCCGATGGATACCGAGAAAAAGCAGCGCATGTTTGAAATGCTCTGCAAAATCGGCGTGAAGGAGATTGAGGTTGGCTTCCCCAGCGCGGGGGCGACTGAGTTCGATTATATCTCCGGCCTCGTGCGCGGCGGCAAAATACCGCACGATGTGTGGCCGCAAGTGCTCACCCAAGCGCGGCAAGACCTGATCGCCAAGAGCTTTGAGTCGCTCGATGGAGCCGAGCGCGCCATCGTCCATTATTATAACGCCACCGCCCCCGCGTGGCGGCAGATCGTGTTCAATCTTGATTATGCCGGCTGCAAGGGCATTGCCATGCAAGCGGCGAAATGGGTGCGCGATGAATCGGCCAAGCGCCCGAACACTGATTGGCAGTTCGAATATTCGCCCGAATGCTTCTCCACCACCGAGCTCGAATTCAGCGTCGAGGTGTGCGAGGCGGTGATGGACATTCTCCAGCCGACGCCAGAGCGGCCGATCATTTTCAACCTACCCGCGACGGTGGAAGCCGCCACGCCGAACATCTATGCTGACCAGATTGAGTGGTTCGGGCGGCATATCCGCAACCGCGACTCGGTTATCATCTCACTCCATCCGCATAATGATCGCGGCACGGGCGTCGCGGCGGCGGAGCTTGGCCTGATGGCGGGCGCAGATCGGGTGGAGGGGTGCCTGTTCGGCAATGGCGAACGCACGGGCAATTGTGATTTGGTCACGCTCGCGCTTAATATGTATACGCAGGGCCTCCACCCCGGCCTCGACTTTTCGGACATTGATGAGGTGATCCAAACGGTTGAATATTGCACGCAACTCCCCGTGCATCAGCGCCACGCCTATGCGGGTGACCTGGTGTTCACCGCCTTCTCCGGAAGTCATCAAGACGCGATCAAGAAGGGCTTTGCCGCGCAAGAACAGCGTAACGATGGCCTGTGGAATGTGCCCTATCTGCCGATTGACCCTGCCGATTTGGGCCGCAGCTATGAGGCCGTCATCCGCGTCAATTCGCAATCCGGCAAGGGCGGCGTGGCCTGGGTGCTGGAGCAGGACAAAGGCTTCAAACTGCCCAAGCGGTTGCAGGCGCATTTCAGTGCCTATGTGCAGGCACTGGCCGACGAGAGCAGCCGCGAACTCCACGCGGCGGACATCGCGGGGTGCTTCATGCAGACCTATCATGTGGAGGGCGACCAACCCATCACTCTGGGCGATTATGAGGAAACGAAGGCGGCAAACGGCGATCGCATCTTCACGGGCAAGATCAACGTTGATGGCGCTGTGCGCTCAGTCAGCGGGCGCGGCAATGGCCTCATCTCCTCGGTGCTCGCGGGCCTCAAAGAAGCGTGCGGGATCGAGCTTGATGTCGTCGATTACACCGAACACGCCATCGGAAAAGGCAGCAACGTGCAAGCGGCGGCTTACGTGGAGTGTCGCACGCCCGAAGGCCGCACGGTATGGGGCGTGGGGGTAGATGAAGACGTCGCCACCGCCAGCGTGCGCGCGGTGCTGAGCGCGGCGAATGGGGTGACTTAAACAGGCAATAGAGCTTGGTGAGGTGGTGGTGGCAGCGAAACGGAAATTGTATCTCCCGTCCTCAGCTTTCCAGCTTCAACCACAATTGCCATCACCCCAGCTTTGCGAATCAAGTCGCCATTGTTTGCATGTTCGACCATTGCATTCATTAAGCCTTCGGTATGGCCGTTGATTTGGTGGCACGGATTCCGAAGGCCCGTTATTTCAACTATCGCCCCGGATGGAAATGCCATTCGGGTTGCTGTCGGCAACGACAACAGGTCAACGCCGCGCGTCAAGATATTTTCACCCAATTCGCCCGCCTGAACTTTGAAGCCCTTATCGTTCAATTCACCAAGTAATTCCTCGTGAATAAGATGAACTTGCCGCAAATTGGGTTGATCGGGATTTTTCGCTACGCGACTTAGGTGTTTCACCGTGGCCCCACAATGTGCATCCCCCGCCACCCCTTGGCCTTTGATCAGCGTAGCTTCCTCAGCCACATTTTTACCCAAACCATGGCCATTACGGGTGGAAAGCGAGACAATGGTGGCGATCATCGGTTGCATGGCGCAGGACTATACCGCAAAGTTGGCCGGATGAAAGAGAGCACACTTATTCTGTCATGACCAAATCCCGCCCCGACCAGCTCCTCGTTGAGCGCGGCCTTGCGGAAAGCCGGGCGCGGGCGCAGGCGCTCATTCTGGCGGGGCTGGTGTTCTCGGGCGAGCGGAAAATTGACAAGGCCGGCCAGCCGATCGCCGCTGATGCGCCGTTGGAGGTGCGGGGGCGCGATCATCCTTGGGTGTCGCGTGGAGGTATTAAGCTGGCGCATGGGTTGGCGCATTTCGGTTGGGATGTGACAAATGTCACCGCGATGGATGTCGGCTCCTCCACCGGCGGCTTCACCGATGTGCTGCTCACGAACGGCGCGGCGAAGGTTTATGCGGTGGATTCGGGCACCAACCAGCTCGCGTGGAAAATCCGGCAAGACCCGCGCGTGGTGGTGCATGAGCAAACCTCGGCGCGCATCCTCACACCCGCGCACATCCCCGAGCCGATTGACATTTTCGTGTGCGATGCCAGCTTCATTGGGCTGACCAAGGTACTGGAGCGCCCGCTGACCTTCGCCGCGCCCACCGCGCGCCTGATCGCGCTCATCAAACCGCAGTTCGAGGTCGGGCGCGGCGAAGTCGGCAAGGGCGGCGTTGTCACGGATGAAGCGGCGCACGCCCGCGTTTGCGATGAGGTGGCCGCATGGCTCACATCACAGGGCTGGCAGGTCGAAGGCGTCACGCCCTCCCCCATCACTGGCCCCGAAGGCAATGT
>JAYVZY010000009.1:0-3630 GCA_043782885.1 Sphingomonadales bacterium
GCGCAAGCAAGCTGCTCTCTGTTGAGCACCCCACAGGTGAGATGTCGTGCGTGCTCGAGCTGGATACGGGAGGCGCAGTTGTTTCCGCTGCCCTGCTCCGCACCGCGCGCAAATTAATGGATGGAATTGTATTCGGATGACACGCGTTACGTCTTGGCACCACGCCCCGTCAACGCAGCGCTTCTCACCGCCTCCCGGCGCAGTCGATGCGCATTGCCATGTCTTCGGTCCGATGGCGGATTTTCCGTTTAGCGCGAAGGCGAAGTATCTGCCCGAGGATGCCGGACCGGACAAGCTTTTCGCATTGCGCGATCACCTCGGCTTTGCGCGCAACGTCATCGTCCAAGCGAGCTGCCACGGCACTGACAACTCCGCCACGCTTGATGCCATTGCGAAGTCACAAGGAAAAGCGCGAGGCGTGGCGGTGGTCGATCCGGCGATCAGCGACGCAGAGCTTGCGGCGCTCCACGAAGGCGGCATCCGTGGCGTGCGCTTCAATTTCCTCAAGCGGCTGGTCGACAATGCGCCAAAGGACAAATTCCTTGAGGTGGCCGCGCGGCTGCCAAAGGGTTGGCATGTCGTCATCTATTTTGAGGCCGATATTCTTGAGGAGATGCGCCACTTCATTGCCGCGCTTCCCGTGCTGGTGGTCATCGATCATATGGGTCGCCCCGATGTCAGCCAAGGGCCCGATGGCCCGGATATGCGCGCGTTCCGGATACTGCTCGATAGTCGCGACGACATCTGGTTCAAGGCAACCTGTCCGGACCGTTTGGACTCGGGCGGGGATCCCTGGGTCATGTTTGCCGCCGCCGTCCGCCCGCTGGTAGAAACCTATCCCGACCGCTGCCTGTGGGGCACAGATTGGCCGCATCCGAATATGGAATCTAACATTCCCGATGACGGGCATCTGGTCGATATGATCCCGCGAATCGTGACCACGACCGAACTCCAGCGCAAGCTCCTCATAGACAACCCGATGCGGCTTTATTGGCCGGACGAATTCAGAGACGATTAAGTTAGGTGAGAATTGGTAGCGTATACGGTGGCACTCACAGGTGGCAATGCCGTGTTCACGCCGACACCAACTGCCATCAGCGCTACATTCTTCGCTTAAATTATCTCGGATGGTCATGGCTGCACGTCCACCGGCACCGCAAGCCCGACGACCACGCTGCACCAAATCACCGGCACCGCGTGCAATAACAAGCTCGTTGGAAGCACCAAAAAGGAACAAATCGATGGTGGTGCTGGTAATGACATCATCACCGCAGGTTCAGCAGGTGATACGATCATTGGTGGCGTTGCCAACAACAAACTAACGGACGGTGCAGGCATCGATACGCTAATCTACCACGCCGGCTTTGGCATTGACACGTTCAATAGTTTTACTGCGACGGGCACGTCACATGATTTGCTGCAAGTCGACAAAACTATCTTCGCCCATTGGGCGCATTTGCTCGGAGCGACCAAATAAACCGGCACCGACTTGCTCATCACACTCTATCAGACTGACACGATCACGCTCAAGAATGTGGCACTGGCCAATTTTACAACGGCGGAGACGGTGTTTGCCTGAGAGGATGGCTTTAGGCGGTAACTGAACAGTTACGTGAATGACGCTAATCCTCGGCCGGTTTCTCAAAAGCCGCCTGGCTCTTACCGGCCACGTGCGGGCGCTTGCAATGCAATTTGGGCGGATTTTGTTCCGACCGGTTTGTGGCGGAAGCGACATTTCATGCAAAGATACGGATCATAATTCTATGCAGACTGAGACTCTCCCCAAAAAGAAACACGTCTATGCCTCAAGAAAAAGCCGGTGCTGGCGGGCAAAGGAACGTTGGGCGTGCGGCTCACGCTCTGTGCCGAAGATCTCGTCACTTTGCGCAACGTTCATTTGTAGACTTCGCGCCGATCTGCGAATTGCCGGACACGCTTGCGCCACGCACGGTAGCTGCCGGGCTTTAACTCCCGGCGCATCAAGGCCTTTGCGGCGTCCGCGGTCAGCCCATGCAGAGCGCTAATCGCCCCGAAACTTACATCGTCGCTCAGCGCCATCGCAATGATCTCGCTGATTGCAGCTTGGTCAAGATCAGTCTTTTCCATGGGTTTGGTTATAGTGCGTTGTTGATGGAGGGCAATTGCACCTCAGTAAGCTCGACAGCGGCGACAACAAAGCCAACCTCTACCAGCGCAACCGGCTCCCCCGCCATCGCGACATCAAGTCGGTATGTCCTCAATGTCTGGAGGTAATGGCGACTGCCTCCGACATCACGGGAGCGGCTCATCGCTCGCAGTGGGCCATAAATTTAGTCGCGTCGTCTAGAATTAATTTCCGCTATTTTGCGTTTCGCAGTTCAACAACCATGACCTCGATCGGCTTCTCGCCGACGTTGACGTCCTGATGGCGGGTGCCCGGCGCATTCGCTGGAAGCCAATACGCTTTGCCAGTTTGCCACTCGTGCGTCTCTGTTGAACCGCTCTCTTCGACAATTTGCATAGTCCCACCCGCAAGAGCGACGATAACGCGCGGATGTTCGTGGCGGTGCAATGGCAATGGACTATGTGGCAATACGACCGACTTCCAAACCTTGACCTCCGAATTTTGGAACTGAGGCTCACGAATGGATTGCAGCGTTGTTTGTGCGACGGCAAATCCTGCCCCAAAGGCTATTGCCGTTATCACGAGCAAAAATCTCTTGTTCATCATCATTGTTGTCCTAACTGGGTGAGCTACGCGACCTTAGTCTGCCGTTTCATATGTTGCATTAAATACGATTAGCCACGCCACGCAACCGTTTCTGGGCACGAGACCCCAGCCCTTCCTAACGCTTGTGGGCACTTTGCTCGAAGCTCCCAAAGCCTGCGTTGTTAAGGGCCAGGTGACACTTGGTCCAACCATCGCACCACCGTCGAGGCCAGCGCAACACGCTGATCGTTGTAACTATGGTCGGTGTCAATGTGGATGACGGTCAGGTTTGCGCCTTTCTGGGCCTTTACCGCTGCCGCGACGTGCTCGTTGTCGACAGCGCCACCATCGTTGGACGTGACCACCAGCAGCGGGTGCTTTGCCATGGTCTGGGCGAATTGCGCGAGATTCCACGCGGTATTGTTGCGGATCACTTCATCGGCGAGATCGTCCGCTGTGGCATCTCCAACGGTGTGCATACCCTGGTCATTCTCCAGATTATCTTCCATGCGTTTGACAACTTCAGCGCGGGAAATCCCGCTGGGCAGATGACCGAAACTACGTCCAGCCGAGATCAGCGCCGCGCCTGCAAGGTGGTCATCATGCCCCGCAAGCCAGCCCGCAACGAAACCACCCATGCTGTGGCCGACGACGACAATTCGATTGGTGTTGATGCGATAGGCCGCAGACGTCGGGGCCATGCGTAGCCAAGCGAGCGCCGCCTCGCCATCTTCGCGGCAGTGCGTGAAGCTGTAGTGGCCGGGACTGCCCCATGAACCACGGTAATGGAAGGTGAGCACGTTCCAACCGGCGCGCTGGATCGCGCGGGCGAGGTCAAAGTTCGGATCATTGCCCGGAAGACCGTGCAGCAGTATAACCGTCGGGTGCGGGCCGCTGCCCGCCGCCGTAAAGAGTATGGCATTAATCCGCACGCCGTGCGT
>JAYVZY010000010.1:0-1525 GCA_043782885.1 Sphingomonadales bacterium
TGTGCCAACCCACTTTACTGTCGCACCATGCGGGTGAACCTCTGCGAGCCTTATGGGTTCGCCATCGGGCCAAGTGGAAACGCGCAAAAGCGGCTGGTGGATGGCGTCAAAATGCGCGGCCTCGGTTCCCCAAGCCGTGACGTTGAGCGTGGGGGTGTGCTTCACATCGCCAATTTCCATGCTCACCCAAGCAAGCGGCGTGGATGGTGTGGCCCGCGCGCCCGCTTCCGTCATCATTTTCGCCACCGCTTCTCGCCCCTCAACCGTCAGATATTGCAGCGTGATCGAGTGCATGATGACACGCGTTGTGCCCTCGGCCTGCGGCTCTGCCAGCCGCGCGCGCAGCCAGCCAACGATGTCCGCCTGATCGATGCGCGGGGGATGCGCTTGTGCGATCGAAATAGCGGCAGCAGTGCGCGCCAGCCGTGTATCCATTCCCGCCCAAATAAAGGCGATCAGGCGCTCCGCAGATGCGGGGTCAGTCAAGTCAACGGGTGCGAGATCAACACCGCGCCGTGCGGCGATAATGGGGTGCGCGGCGGGCGGTGGTGGGCCGTCCCACGCGGGGTTGAGTTGAACGGCGGAGTGGGGGTCGCCAGACAGGACGCCGCCAAGGTTATAGCCGAATTTATCAAGATTGAGATTTAGCCCCGCGCTTGACCCCAATTCCAGCAACTCTATCGGGTGTGGGCAGCGCGCGGCAACGACCATTAGCCCCGCCCACAGCACAGCAGCGCGCCCTACCTCATTAGTCTGGGGTGGGCTATCGAGCCAAGGGAGCAGCCAATCGTCATTTCGGGAGAGTGTGTCGCGAATGGTGTCTGCCCAATCACCGCTCTCGCCGCGATAGAGCGCCGAGAGCGCTGGCGCGGTGCCCCGGCGGACCAAAGCATGAAACGCGCCCGCTATCCGCAACACGAAGGCAGATTTGACGAGATCCTCATCCCACGCCAGCAATCGCCGTTCAGTTGCGGTGAGCGGGGCGAGGATGTCCGCCAGCGTTTCGCACAATTGCGCGGTGATCGGTGAGCCAAGGCTCGCGCACCATTTGCCCTGTTCTCGAATGGCGGCGGTGATGGGGTCGGTTTGCTCGGTCATCGCTTTTTCCCATCGTGACGGATGTTCCCCGGGCGCCCTTGCTTTCCTTTGGCGAACTTCTTCCCTGCCGCTGACCGCGCCTTCCGATCGCGCGGGTCACCACGATAGGCCAAATGTGAGGCTCCCTCGGGCAGCTCGAACCGCAGCGCGCCGGTGACGGGATCGGCCTCGGCCAGCCTCAGCTCCAGCCTGTCCCCCAGCGTGTAGCGCTCGCCCGTGGTTTGCCCCACCAGCGCGTGAGTCGTCTCATCGTGATTGAAATACTCCGCGCCCAAAGTGGCGGCGGGCACCAGCCCATCGCCGCCCAAGCCCTCAACCGTCGCGAAGAAGCCGAACGAGGTTACGCCGGTGATCCGCGTTTCAAGCACCTGCCCGATGCGCTCGCTGAGGAACGCGGCGACATAACGATCAATCGTATCGCGCTCGG
>JAYVZY010000011.1:0-2675 GCA_043782885.1 Sphingomonadales bacterium
ATCTGATCCTCGTCGTCATCATCGTCATCAATGATACCAATGTCGGGACGACAAATATTACGACTGCTCGCAATTTTCAGATCGCGGATCAGATGCCGCGCCATGCGCTCTTTCAACTCTTGATGCGCCCATGACGTGCGGCTGAATTGCGCAAAACCCAATAAATGTTCGAGCCCCTCGGCTTCGATATGCCGCGCAAGATGTGCGCACCCGGAAGCCAGAAGGTCTGGATCAGCATGACGCAGCGCGGTCCAATTGAGGAAGAGGAGGTAGGTTGCGAGCACATCCTCCTCACAGTATCGTTTGATGGTGTCGATTTCACCGGAATCGAAGAGCTTACCGACCTCATCGCCATGCACGCTTGTTTTCACGGGGATATCCAGCGCAGCGCAAAGTGTCGCTAGGCTCGCGCCTCGGGCCGATCCATATTGTGAGAATTGACCGGCCAAATCGCAATGGGCACCGCCGTAGCGGTTGGCGCGCCATAGATTACTCAGATTTGAAGCATCGAATTTGCGATGTTTCATGGCTGTAAGCGCGAGGACAGGCAGGTCAAAACCGCGACCGTTGAATGTGACCAAAGTGCGGTTTTCCAATAAGCGTTCCAGCTCCGTGAGTGCCTCTGCTTCGCGATTCGCAAACATGATCGTTTGAAGCGAGAAGCTTACCACACCATCTTCATAACTATCTGCCGTGAGCGCCGACGCACAAATTGGCCGGTGCATCGGCCATGCTGGGAATCCCTCACCCTCATAATTGGGGGCGTGAGTTTCGATGTCTAGAACGGCGATGCGGTCATGCGCGTGCGAGTCGCCGCTATTGCGCGGTTTTTGAGTATAATTATTCATATTTCAGCACTCCTATTGGCTGGTGAACGAAGACCGTGAGGTTCTGAGGATTTCCTTTTTTCCTCTCTTTCACGATCTTCAATTCCCATCCCGTCGGATGGCATCCAGGATTTCATGCTTATTTTAGAATATTTTTGGAGAATGGAACGCTCGCGCGGTGCGGCGATTTACGAGACAGCAACGGTATCGCATTGTTTAAAAATGCGGCGTTTTCCTTCTCCACTGACACAATTATGGCCTTTGTGCTGACGTCGCCTGCAAAAGTTGCTCGCGTCAAATGCACCTCCCACTCCACAATCCGGACAGGCCGCTTGCGGATTGAAAACTGGGGTTAGCGGACGTTCATTTTGCAACGCGCAGCGTCCGCTTAGCGCCTAACGAGCTGGTTTCATGGCATGTCGCCGATACTCTGAAGCAGCCGCTTGGAGCGTTGGCAGACTCAATTTGGTTACCGAGGCGCCGCGGGTGCTTATGGTGTCTATGGGGATAGGTAGATTCCGAAGCTGCCTTGGAGAGCACATCGCCCCTATGCCAAAACTGAAAGCTGGTCACTGGCCGTCGCCAGGCTCCACGGGAGAGCGTTATGATCTTACGCAAATTATCGTTCACAACCGCTTCGCTCGTATTCCTGTGTGCGCTGGCATTCGGGTTTGATACGACTGCATTTGCCCAAGGTCATTACGGGGGCGAGGACGGGCGCGGTCGAGTACATGGCGGACGAGGCGATGGTCATCGTGATCGCGGAAAGCAGGGTGGTGGATATGGCGGCGGTTATCGCGGAGGCAGCTACGGTTATCGCCATGGATACCGCAACGACGGCCTAGTCCATGGCATTATGCTCGGGGCCGCGATTGGCAGCTATGGCGGCCGGCCTTATTATTGTCGGCATCACCGTCACTGGCGGTGGAACCGCCGCTGGCATCGCTACGTTTACTTCCCCCGTGGTGGATATTGCTGATCAAGATCGGCGCTACGGCGCGACAATCGCGACGTACCCAAAATTGACAAGCCTATCGACATTATTTTGGAGATTGAGATGAGACTTAAAGCATTTATCATCTGCATGGCGCTTCTCGATTTTGGCGGTGCGCTCTCTGCCCAATCTATGCCAACCGCGCCTTCCGCCTCGGATACAAGCAGTGCGCGTGCCGACGCAATCGATGCCGCAAATGATGTGACAGCTAAGCAGGCTGCCGCACAATCACAGTTGATGAACCACGATTCGCTAGCACGCTATGCACAGGATATGGCTAATTTTCGTGATGCGTTGCGTGTTCAACACCGTACGGCTGTGACCGACAAACTGCTTTATGATCACCAACAACGCGCCTATGCCGATGCAATGACGGCTTGGCGCAATCTTGTGGCAGATTGCAATAATGGCAAGCGAAGCGCCTGTACAGCGCCGACGCCAGACCCAGCAAACTTTTGGTAGTATCACGCCATAGATATTCATGATCGCTTAAGATCGGCTAACGCACAACCCCACTGAGTCCATGAAATCGGAGTCGCCATGTCCTCGCCCAACCAATCTCCGGCGTCTCGGATGCTGTTCGAGCCAACTGAAGCCGGTGCTCTGAAACTCGCCAACCGTATCGTCATGGCACCACTCACGCGAAATCGTGCTGGCCCTGGATTGGTGCCGAGCCAATTTGCGGCGGACTATTATGCGCAACGTGCTACAGCGGGCCTCATTATCGCGGAGGCAACGCAGGTTTCCGCTCAGGCGCAGGGCTATGCCGATACACCAGGCTGCTATTCAGATGCACAAGTGGCGGGCTGGCGCAAAGTGACTGATGCTGTTCATGCGAAGGGTGGCATTATTGT
>JAYVZY010000012.1:0-9364 GCA_043782885.1 Sphingomonadales bacterium
GGCCTGAACGGCGGTCAGCAGAAACCCAAGGAGCAGCCAGCCGCGCACGCGCCCGCCCTCAATATTTCGAATCGAACGTCGCGGTCACATCCGCTTTGCCATTTGCGGGAACTGACACGACCCATTCTGCACTATCGGCACTGCGGCGCTTGCTGGCCATACTCTCGCTTTCAATCTTGGTATCGCCCCACAGCCCATCCTGAATGAGGCTCACCGTCACAGCCTTGGGCAGCGCATTGGTGAGCGTGTAGTGCATCGTCGTTTTCCAGCGCCACAGCCCCGCCCGCTCACGCTTGTCCACTGTCGATTTCACTTTGACGTCAAACGCATCGCCGGTGCTCATCGAGAGCTCGGAGCCCATCGGCGTATTGCCAATGCTGTGCTCGCCGATGAACTGCGGCGCGCCTTTGCGGTCGCGCAGATAGAAGCGCAAGATGCCGGCGGGAAGCTGATCACCCAAGCCCCCTTTTGCGCTGTTGCTGAATTTATAGACCGTCGCGGCGCTCGCTGGCTGCTCAATCGTCTGGAGCCAACCGAGACGATATTGATACCCGTGCGAGGCGGGCGCGGCATGCACATCGAGGAAGCTGACCTGCTTGGTCTGCTGGTTCGCGATTGTCGTGCGCTCGGGCAATGGGTAGAGGTAATAGTCGCCGAGCCGCGCGCGCGTGCCGCTTTCGGTGCCTGCCTGCGTCATCGTGTCGCCGCCATTGTCATCGCCGCCACCCTGATCGATCAGGCGCGGATTGCCCGCCACCAGCACTGTCTCGGCCTTGTCATAGCTGGTGCCCGAATTATTGGTGAGCGTCACCCAGCCCTGGACGTCAATCTTGCTCGTTGCCTCGTCAAACAGCGCCACATAGTCCGCGCGCCAGCCGAGGCCGGGGGTGAGGTAACTGAGCGTCCCTTCGCGATTGCCCGCCTTCGCGTCGACGGTGACGGACAGCGTTGGCCGCGCGCGCAGATTATCGGGCACTTTGTCAAAAATCACCCGCACCGGCAGGCCATCATCGCGCAGCACCTCGATCCGATCCCCAATCCGCAGCACCACGCCGCCATTGGTGGCGAGCACCTCGGCCTGCTCGCGCACCTCAGCACCCGTCGCCGGATTGGTGCGCACGATGGTCACTGTGTGCCCCACCGCTTTCTCCATCATCTTGCCGGGCGAGAGCAGATCAAAGTCGAAATTCTGTTCGATAATGCTGAGGTCAGCGGCATTCAGCGAAACCGTCTCGGGCCGGATTTGTGCGGAGACATCTTTGAACTCAATCTTCTGCCGCCCGCCTTTCAGCTCAAGCGTGCGCGTGTCAGTGACCAGAGCTTGGTTGTTGGCGTAGATGGTCACCGAAAGGCCGGGTTCGGCGTGAGCATGAGATGTGATGATTAAGGTGGCCCCGCACAGCAGCGCAGCCAGTGTCACTCGGTTCATAATACTCTCCCCAAAAACGCTCCAAGCCACAATTGTCACGGCAGTGGCATGAATTGTGGCTTAACAACATCGCCGTGATGCTCTTGCAACCAATGAGGTCGAGCGGGTGCAAGAGCGGTCAGGAAAGCGACTAGTCTGCCGGAAGCACCCAATGAACCGTTTGTGTGCGTGCGCTGGCAACAGGGTTGCCGAATTCATTCTTCTCCGGTGTGAAGTGGAAACGGCTCATAATGATGCGGCACGTGGCCTGGGCCAAGCTACGAGACGGTGCGCCATCCGTGGTGCACCCAGTCACTCTGCCCGATGCACCGATCATGAAATGCGCCACCGTTCGCCCTTGATCGCCATTACGAATAGCATCTTCCGGGTAATCCGCCGTTCCGAATGCGCCCAAGCCATCCGATTGAACGGCCGCTGACGACAAATCAAGCTGTAGCGGGGGAAGTTTCGTATCGAATTTGCCCTGATCATTGGTTGAGCCGAGCGGCGGAAAATCGGTTCGCGCGTCAGTTGTCGATACACCAGCATCAACGGGCGAGGTGAACTGCGTGTTCGGTGTCGTCGTTGGTGTGCCGGTTGATGGCCGGGGGTGGGTGGGACGCTTGATAGGATCTTGCGGAATCACAACAGGAGTGTCTTGCCGATAATTTTTCGTTGTAAAATCAACGATCGGCTTCGGGATAAATTTGAAATTCAATCCAATCGCTAAAAGAAAAAGCAGGCCGACGGTGACACCTGTTGCGGCAAAACCAGAATAAAGATGGGATTGAGAGGTATTTCGATCAATGTAAGCCATATCAAACCACTCCAAAAATAGCTCGGTTTGATTTGGCGATGTTTATCCTCGTCAACCGAGTCTGTTGATTCGCGCCTGAACAGCGACTCTCTATTACTTGAAAAATTGCGCCTATGAAGCTGAATGGAAAATGAATGAACCCACCAATTCTACATGTGTTGACCAGCGGAACTGCCCAACAGGGTTAACGTGTGTGAGCGCATAACCTCCGGCAATCAAAGTGGCCGCATCCCGCGCAAAAGTTTGTGGGTTGCACGAGACATAGGCGATGCGCGGCACGGAGGACTTCGCCAACTCTGCGACTTGTTCACGCGCACCGGCCCGTGGCGGATCGAGCACCACGGCATCAAAGCGCGCAAGCTCGGCAGCTGTGAGCGGGCGGCGGAACAGATCGCGATGCTCCGTGCTGATGGTGCGCTTCGCTCGGTTGGCGGCGGCGGCCAGCGCAAGGATCGGATCGCGTGCGCCCTCTACAGCATGAACCTTCGCCCGTGCCGAGAGCGGCAGCGCAAAGGTGCCAAGGCCCGCGAACAGATCCGCCAGCTCTTGTGCATCTTTGACAATGCCAGACACCGCACGCACCAGCGCCGCCTCACCATCCGCTGTCGCTTGCAGGAAACTCCCGTGCGGAAAGCCGACCGCGACACCACCGAGCGTCATCGTCACTGCATCAGGCTCCCAGCGCGCGGCCATGCCATAGCCCTCATCAAGCGCGAGCCGTGCAAGATTGTGCGTGGCGGCGAATGCGCTCAGCGCCTCGGCAGCGTCCAGCCCCTCCGCTGTGACGCCGCCCATCACTACATCAACGCCCTGATCGAGCAGCGTGAGTTGCACATCTGCCGTGCCCCGATCGCGCATTAGCGTCAGCAACAAAGGCCGCAGTGGTTTGAGCAAGGCGACCAAGGCAGGATGCAGCACGGCGCATTCGCGAATATCGAGCAGATTATGGCTGCCCGCCTCATTGAAGCCGAGCCGCACCTCGCGTCCTTTACGCAGCGCCCGCAGGCTCGCGCGGCGGCGGGTGTGCGGCGGCGAAAGGTGCGGCGCACCGACCTCAATTCCCATAACCCCCTGCGCCACCAGCGCGTGGCTGATGCGATCTTGCACAAACACAGCATAGCTCGCCGCATCAATGTGCTGGAGCTGGCACCCGCCGCATGTGGGGTAATGCACACACTGTGGCGCGGCGTGATGCGGGCCAGGCGTGATGCGGCCATCATCGCCGATCACATCTCCCGGCGCGGAGAGCGGCACATGGCGCCCATCTGCGGCAATGCCATCGCCCCGCCCCGCAAGGCGGATGATTATCGAATCGGTTATTGCGAAGCCCCTTTCACCGTGGCGGGCAAATGGTAACGGTCTTGCTCGATCACCACCTCAATCTCATGGCCATCTAGCGGCGTAACGCTGGCCACCGCGGCACCATCAAGAGCCACGACGCCGCGCCAATCTGTCGTCACCAGCAAGCGTCGGAAGCCACCATCGGGATGGTGCAATGTAAGCAGCAGGCCATCGGGCGATGCCTCACGCTCCACAGAACAGACCTGTGCCATTGCGGCGGATGCACCCAGCGCGCAGTCGATCTTGTCGCCTGCATGGGTGAGCGGTGGGGCGGAGGCGTGGTGGCAGGCGGCGAGCATGCCCAACAGCATCAGCGTCCTAAATATCCGCATACATATGCGTTTCCGCCGCCCCACCCGGATGCGTCACCGCGCCCTGATATGCGGGGCCGACATTTTGTGCATAGCGCCACAAAGCACCCGATTGATAATCATGCTTGCGGGGAACCCACTTTGCGCGGCGTGCGGCGAGTGTCGCTTCATCCACATGCAAATCAATCACGCCCTTGGTCGCATCAATGGTGATGCTGTCGCCCTCTTCTACCAAAGCAATCGGGCCGCCGACTGCCGCCTCTGGCCCAACATGGCCGATGCAGAAACCGCGCGTTGCGCCCGAAAAGCGGCCATCGGTGATGAGCGCCACTTTCTCGCCCATGCCCTGCCCATAAAGTGCGGCGGTGGTGGACAGCATTTCGCGCATCCCCGGCCCGCCGCGTGGCCCTTCATAGCGGATAACAATGACCGAGCCCTCACGAATCTGCCGCGCTTCCACGGCCGCAAAACACTCCTCCTCGCAGTCAAACACCTGCGCAGGGCCAGTGAACTCCAGCCGCGCCATGCCTGCCACCTTCACAATCGCCCCGTCGGGCGCGAGGCTCCCGCGCAAGCCGACCACGCCGCCCGTTGGCGATAAAGGCGCAGTCGCCGCATGAATCACCTTCTGGTCGGGGTTCCAGGTAATCTCGTTGATATTCTCACCCAGCGTTTTGCCCGTCACGGTCATGCAATTGCCGTGCAGCAAACCCTCCGCCAGCAGCGATTTCATCAGCATATACACGCCGCCCGCTTCATACATGTCCTTCGCGACATAGTTCCCGCCGGGCTTGAGGTCAGCCATATAGGGCGTGGTTTTGAACACTTCCGCCACATCAAACAAATCAAGCGCGATGCCCGCCTCATGCGCCATTGCAGGCAGATGCAACGCGCCGTTGGTGCTGCCACCCGTTGCTGCAACAACCCGCGCTGCGTTCTCAAATGCTTCCCGCGTGCAAATGTCACGCGGGCGGATGTTGCGCGCCAGAAGCTCCATCACCTGAACCCCCGCCGCATGGGCGATTTGCTCGCGCGATTTATACGGCGCGGGCGCCATGTTGGAATTCGGCAGCGAAAGCCCAATCGCCTCCGCCACGCAGGCCATTGTGTTCGCGGTATATTGCCCGCCGCACGCGCCATGGCCGGGGCACGCGACCTTCTCCAGCGCATGAACATGCTCAATCGGGCAGGCACCCGCAGCATATTTGCCGACGACCTCAAACACATCAACCACGGTCACATCGCGATTCTCAAACCGGCCGGGGAGGATGGAGCCGCCATACACAAAGATGCTCGGCACATTGAGCCGCAGCATCGCCATCATCATGCCGGGCAGCGATTTGTCGCAGCCCGCAAAGCCGATGAGCGCATCATAGCAATGCCCGCGCACGCTGAGTTCAACTGAGTCGGCGATCACTTCACGCGACACCAGTGAGGACTTCATCCCCTGATGCCCCATCGCGATGCCATCGGTCACGGTGATGGTGTTGAACCGGCGCGGCATCCCGCCGCCCATCTCCACACCCGCGCGGGCAATATCCGCCTGCGCATCGAGCGTGGTGTTGCACGGCGCCGAGTCATTCCCCGCCGAGGCAATGCCCACGAACGGCCGCGCAATCTCCTCCTCAGTCAGCCCCATCGCGTAATAATAGCTGCGATGCGGCGCGCGCTCGGGGCCAACCGAGACGTGGCGCGAGGGGAGGTTGGATTTGTCGAAGGTGTTGGTCATGCGGGTTCCTCTTTGACGACGGCCTATGCAGAAAGCCGGCGTGAGAGACAATCAGGAATTCTTCAAATCGCTATTCGTCGTCATAAGGCAGATAGGGGCGGCCACGACGAATCAGTCTCGCTGCAGTACGAGGCAACCGCATCTCAAATCTTTTCAATTCCTTTCGATACACAGGATCTATTCTGGCTGCCTTTTGCAACCAGTAACGATAGCCTCGTAAATCCCCAGAGTTGAATGACTCGATGGCAAGATTTTGTGCAGCTAAGGGTTGGCCAGAACGAAATGCTCGATAGCTTAGGCCGCTCTGGCTGAACGGATCGCTCAGCCGACCAGCTTTGCCGAATGTGTCCGCCAAATTTAGCATTGCATCTGCATGTCGTCTAAGCGCCAAATGCCAGAGTATCGGTATATACAGTCCGCTTGCATGATCGCCCCTTATCGCCCAAGCTCGTCGCCATAAGGAATCCAACTTTGCGGTATCATAGCGAATTATCATAACAAACACCCCTCAATCACCCCCACCAGCACATCTGCCCACTTCGCCACCCCCGCCGCATCGCTGATCAAATCCTGCCGCACTTCTAGACCCAGATAAGGGATGCCATTGCCCTCGCCGTGGCGATTCATCGTCGCATTCAGGACTTTGCCGGAGTAAGGCAGATTATCGCCCACGCACACGCCCACCGCCGCCAGCGCGGGGATGGCGATACGCGCAGCGCGGTCATCGGTGTTATACAGCACGCCTATTTCCCACGGCCGCGCCTCCGCGGGCTTGAGCTTGAGCGACGGCGTGAAGCTGTGTAGCGAGATCAGCAGGCTGGGCTTTTGCGCCACAATCTGCGCGGCAATTTTGGCATGATAAGGTTCCCAGAAGCGGGCGATGCGCGCGGCGTGGTTGCCATCATTGCCGGGGATGATATGGCCATCGCTTGAAATCGGGATCAGGCCGGGCGCATCCACCTCGCGGTTGAGATCGATGACCAGCCGCGACACGTGCCCGAAAATACCGGGGCATTTCAGCCGCGTGCACAGCAGCGCACCGAGCTCCGTCACGCCAATATCGAGCGCGATGTGCGCATTCAGCAGTGCAGGGTCTAGCCCCAAATCAATGTCATCCGGCACATGGTTGGACGCATGATCGGCGATGAGGAGATAGGGGCTCATCGGAGCGCGCTCGCCATTGTCCACCAATCCGGGTGGGCTTCGGTGATGCTGGCGTGGGCAGCATCGCGCGCAGCCATGCTTTCAAATAGCGCAAAGCAGGTGGCGCCCGAACCGGACATGCGGACGAGGGTGGTTCCCGATTGAGCCTCCAATGCGGTCAGCACGTCGGCGATCACGGGTGCGAGGGTGGTGGCGGGCGCGGTCAGATCATTGCGCGCGGATTGGGCGATTTTGAGCAGGCCGTTACCATGCGCGAGTGCGCCACGATCCACCCCATCCCATGCCTTGAAAATGGCCGCTGTTGACAGCGCTATACGCGGGTTGACCAGCAGCACTGGAGCACCCGTCAAGCCGTCGCCAAGTTTGGTGAGCCTTTCCCCCACACCATCCCCGCGCGAGGTTCGGCTGAGGAGGCAGGCAGGGACATCGGCACCGAGAGCGAGGGCAATGGCAGACATGTCTTTCTCAACACTCCACAACCCGCTCAAAACCCGCAGCGCCGCCGCCGCATCGGCTGATCCGCCGCCAATGCCCGAGGCGATGGGCAGGTTCTTGGTGAGGTGGAGTCGCGCGCCTTGCGACACGCCAGCCGCCGCCTGCATTGCCTTCGCCGCGCGGATGACGAGATTGCCGTCATCCGTCGCTAACCCTTCGGCAAACGGGCCATCGATGGTCAGCGATATGTCGTCCGCCGCTTCTGCCGTCAGCACGTCGCCATCTTCGGAGAACGCGAACAAAGTCTCGATCTCATGATAGCCATCCGCGCGCTTCCGCCGCACGTTCAGCGCGAGGTTGAGCTTGGCGTAAGCGGTTTCCGTGAGAACTCCCATCGCCTACACGCCACCGCCAAAACCCATCAGATAGGGAAGCAATGCGAACAGTGCTAAAAGGGACACCACACCCAGTATAGTGAACCAACGCTGCAACGCATTTACCAGCCACGCACAACCGCCGACGGCAATCATCATCAGCAGTGGGATAACAATATAGAAATCTATTTGACCCGCCACCGGAAAGACACCCACCCCGTGTCGATAAATACCATATGTCCCGCCTCTGCCAACAAGGAAAAAGCCACCCCACAAGGTAGCGGCAATCGCGCCAGTTATGTTCGCTCCTCTCCTCATAGCTCACATATTCGGGTAATTCGGCCCGCCGCCACCTTCGGGCACCACCCAATTGATGTTCTGCGTCGGGTCTTTGATGTCGCAGGTTTTGCAATGGACGCAGTTTTGCGCGTTGATTTGCAGCTTCGGCTCGCCCTCGTCGCGGCCGATGATCTCATAGACACCAGCGGGGCAATAGCGCGTTTCCGGCGAATCATATTCCGCGAGATTGACGGTAATCGGCACATTCACGTCTTTCAGCGTGAGATGGCAGGGCTGGTCTTCCTCGTGATTCGTGAACGAGAAGGACACCGACGTGAGCCGATCAAAACTTAGCACGCCATCGGGCTTGGGATAGGCGATGGGCTGCACCTGGTCTTTGCGCCACAGCGATTTGTTATCGGGGTGATGCTTCATCGTGAAGGGCAAGCGAAGCCCCAGATACTCGCACCACATGAAGATGCCCGCGAACAACGTGCCGAGCACATTGCCGAACTTTTCCACCACAGGGAGCACGTTGCGCACCATGCGGAGTTCCTTATACACCCACGATCCCTCGTAAGCGGCCTGATAAGCGGTGAGCTGATCGCCCGCGCGGCCTGCCGTCAGCGCCTCATGCGCAGCCTCTGCGGCCATCATTCCCGTTTTCATCGCGGTGTGTGAGCCTTTGAGGCGCGGCACGTTGAGGAAGCCCGCCGCGCAACCGATCAGCGCACCGCCCGCGAAAGCCAGCTTGGGCACGCTCTGCCAGCCACCATCGTTGATCGCCCGTGCGCCATAGGACACGCGCTTGCCGCCCTTGAGGATTGCGGCGATCTCAGGGTGCGTCTTCCAACGCTGGAACTCTTCAAACGGCGACAAATAGGGGTTGCTATAATTGAGCCAGACCGAGAAGCCGAGCGCGACTTGCCCGTTCGCCTGATGATAGAGGAAGGCGCCGCCATTTGCATCAGAGAGCGGCCAGCCCTGTGTGTGGATCACGCGGCCGGGCACGTGATTCTCTGGCTTAATGTCCCAAAGCTCTTTCAGCCCAATGCCGTAAATCTGCGGTTGGCAGTCGGCATCGAGGCCGAATTTCGCCTTGAGTTGCTTGCTGAGATGCCCGCGTGCACCTTCGGCAAACAGCGTGTATTTGCCGTGCAGCTCCATGCCGGGCTGATAATCGGATTTGTGCGAGCCGTCCTTCGCCACGCCCATATCGCCGGTCGCGACGCCCTTCACCACACCATCGTCGTTGAACAACACTTCCGCCGCAGCGAAGCCCGGGAAAATCTCCACGCCCAGCCCCTCGGCCTGCTCCGCCAGCCAGCGGCACAGATTGCCGAGCGATCCGGTGTACGTGCCATGATTGTTCATGAACGGCGGCATAAAGACGTGCGGGAAGTTGAACTTGCCCTTTTTGGTGAGAATCCAGTGCTGGTTGTCGGTCACCGGCACCTCCGCCATCGGGCAGCCTTGCGCGCGCCACTCCGGCAGCAGCTCATCAAG
>JAYVZY010000013.1:0-13813 GCA_043782885.1 Sphingomonadales bacterium
AGGCCTGCTGCGAATAGGTTATGCTCGTTTCGGTACGTTCGGAAATATTTTGCGTGTGTCGGCGCAGATCGTCAACGATATTGCCACTTCCGAGCGCCATAAACAGCTTCATTTGATCCCCCAAGCGAAGACCGCGACCCGAATCGTCTCATTCCAAGCGCCAGTATCAGCCTATGGTGTATAGCTTTTTTTTTGGCTATTGCTCAACCCATGTCGAACCGTAAGGCGTTGGCCACTAGATTTAAGGCAGTGCGCCAAGGCCAATTCAGGTTAACTGGTGGTGATGCATGATGGTGGTCGATGCGTCTCCCGCACCCAAAATTGCCATTGTCATCGTCAACTATCGCAGCGACGCCTATGTTAAGCTATGCTTGGAGTCGCTCGTGCCGGAGCGTGAGTGCATCGATGGCCTGAAGGTTGTTGTGGTCGATGGCGGCTCGGGTGATGGCTCGGCAGAGCGCTTGGCAGACTTGATCGCTACGCCAGCGTATCGCGATTGGGTTTCGGTGCTCCCACTCGATTTTAACGGTGGCTTTGGCTGGGCGAATAATCAGGCCATGTTGTGGCTGTTACAATCGGAACGGCCGCCTGATTTCATTCATCTTCTTAATCCCGATACAGCGGTTGAACCCGGAGCGGTTGCTGCTCTGGCAACGTTGATGACGCAACATCCTCAGGCGGGAGCGGTGGGGAGCTGTTTGTTGGAACCTGACGGGCGACGAGCGGGTGCGGCGTTCCGCTTCCCAACCACTGCGCGTGAGTTTGGTCGGGGCTTGAAGTTTACGAAGGTATCGCGTGCGTTAGGATTTGACCCGACGCACCTGACACCGCGAGCCTCGTGTCGCGTCGATTGGGTGACGGGAGCGAGTGTCATGCTGCGAAGCGATGCGTTGAGGCAGGTCGGTTTGTTCGACGATGGGTTTTTTCTGTATTTTGAAGAGGTTGAGCTGATGCTGCGGATGAAGCGCGCGGGCTGGGAGGTGTGGCATGCGCCTGAGAGTCGTGTCACGCACATCGGTGGCGTTTCTACCGGAGTGTCTGGCAGCACGTCTGCCATGCGTGCGCCCTATCCGGCGTATTGGTATCGCTCACGGCGGCGTTTTTTTGCGCTTGCTTATGGGGCGACTGGCGCCCGCCGGGCCAGTATAGCTTGGCTGGCGGGGCACGTGATTGGGAGCATTCGTGCGCGCTTCAATCGCGCAGTAGCCGCCGATGCTGTTCCGGGTGAGCGTAGCGGGCTGCTGTCCCACGGTATAACCGCCAGCCCAGAAGACATGACGCCCGCCACCACGGCTTGGAACGATAAGATTGGTATGCCACCCGCCTGGAGTCGTTGGTCGTGACACCGTCAAGGCGCATCGGCGTTATCGTTATCGGCAGAAACGAGGGAGAGCGCCTGAGACGGTGTCTCTCCGAGCTCCCCGGCGGTGTGACGACCGTATATGTAGATTCAGGATCGACGGATGGGAGCTGTGCGGTGGCGACAGCGCTCGGGATTCCAGCCATCTCGCTCGCTGCTGACAAGAAATTTACTGCTGCTCGCGGCCGCAATGCCGGTTTGGCGTGGTTCGCTCAGCTCCAAGACAGGCCCGACTATGTGCAAATGCTTGATGGCGACTGCGAGATGGGCTTTGACTGGCTGCGCGCTGGCATCGCCGCATTAGAGGCCGAGTCGAGCCTTGCGGCGGTCTTCGGCCGCTTGCGCGAGCGCCACCCCGAGCACAGCATCTACAACCAGATGTGCGATGATGAATGGAATGTGCCTGTCGGGCTGTGCCGCAGCGTATATGGCAACGCTTTGTTTCGTTTTGCACCCCTCCTGGCCTCGGGAGGGTATGACGAGTCGCTGATTGCTGGCGAGGAAACGGACTTGTGTCAGCGTATCGCCCGCGACGGGTGGATATTTCGCAGAATTGACGCAGAAATGGCGTTGCATGATGCCGCAATCACCCGGTTCTCGCAGTTTTGGGTTCGCGCGCGCCGCGCCGGTTATGCCTTTGCAGAACATGTTGGACGGAACGGGGGGGATTCCGATCCTGATTGGCGGAAGGCGATGTATCGGCTCCTCGTGTGGGGTGGCGCGCTTCCCTTCGTCATCGGCCTTTTGGTTGTCATCGGGACAGTGACTGGCGCAGTCGGTGCGATAGCGATCGCCGCATTTTTGATGGTGCTTTATCCATTACAATGGCTCCGCATGGCGCTCAGGCTGGCCAAGAGCGGCAAGAATCTGACGTTTGCATCGCTGGGCTCGGCGCTCAACATTGTTTGCAAATTCGCCCAGTTCAGCGGCGCCATGCAATATTTTATGGACAAGGCCACCGCACGGGCATCGGGCATTATCGAATACCGCGCATCCTGACGGCATCGGGACGCGTGAATCGAAACGCAAGGTACCCGACCGCGGAGCGCGCACATATTCATCTTGTGATTGTGTCGATTAACTTTCTTTACGTGCTGGATCGACAATTTTAGCTTTTAATAGCGCTGATTACCTGCCATATTGTAAAAGTAATTAACACATTATGGGATCAGGGCATTGGTTTTCAAAACATCTGCGAAGCTTGTCGCCGTGCTTGCGTTTGCAACCTCTGGAACTGTGATTTGGGGTCAGCAAGAGAGTGCGGGACCCGTTCCTAAGCCAGTCATGCGACCGTACACTGTCAATCCCGGCGACGAACTGGAAGTATACGTCTGGGGTGAAGAGCGGCTTCAGCGCGTGATCCGTGTTTTGCCAGACGGCAGTTTTTCTTTTCCGTTGGTCGGCAGAGTGATCGCTGCGGGGCAATTGCCCGCCCAAATTGAGGCGCAGATTTCAAAGGGGCTTGAAGGCCAATTTCGTGCCCAAGTTCCCCAGGTCACGGTTTCGGTGCGTGCGCCTTCCGGTCTGCAATTTTCGGTAGTGGGCAGGGTAAAAAACCCAGGCACATTTTCACCCGGCCGTTACGTGAACATTCTTGAAGCCCTGAGTTTCTCCGGTGGGCCCGATCAGTTTGCGAACCTTGACAATGTCTCGATTGTTCGGAAATCGGGCAGTGGACTGGTCTCTATCCGCGTAAGAATAGCCGCCACGTTCAAGAGCGGACAGGCCGGACACGACATCGACGTGAATACAATTCCGCAAATCGAGAGCGGTGATACGGTGGTAGTGCCATGAAAATGTTCTTGAAGACGAAAGCAATACACTATTTCGCGACCTCAGAGCGATTGCGCGCTGCGGTGGCCGTTGCGGGGGCGTTGGCCAGCTCAGGAGTTGCGCATGCGGATACGATATTTTCCGCTGACGCTACTGTAAAAGCGCAGGCAGCTAACAATCCGTATCTCGTCGCTGGACCAAACACGAGCGCCGAATCGGTTTCAGTGTCCATCACACCAACGCTAACGTATAATGATGGCACCGGAACGTTTCGGCTGTTTGGCAACGTGCAGCACACCGAATTTTCGCGCTTTTATTCTGCATCTGACAATTATTCGGTCAGTTCCAACCTCACGAAAAAACTAAGCCCCAAACTCTCGTTGTTCGCAGATCTTGGTTATGACAGTTCCATCACGACTGCGAACGATCTCCTGAGTGTGATTGGTGGCACGCAGCCCGTCATCGGCCCAACGCCGACGATCCCCGGCGCGGTGGCGATCAACGCGTTGCAACGCCGACGCGTGGCTTATAACGGGGACGCAGGGTTCGATTATCAGCCGACGGCGTTTGACAGCTGGCATATTCGCAGCGGATTTTCGCTAACGCGTTACCCCGCGACTATCGCAACTGCGCAGTATAATTATTTCAGTTCGAGTGTCGGCTATGATCGCGTTCTCAATGGCCGAACATCCATTGGTTTTAGTGCGGCTCTCGGCCGTGTTGACTATCTCAACACATCGCTCGGCGACGCTAGAACGCTTTCACCACAGGTGACGTTTTCGACGCAATTGGACGCGAATTGGTCTTTATCTGGAAGCGCTGGCGCGACAGTGTCCTCGACCCAGGGCCCAGTCGGCAAAATACGGAATACTGGTTTTTCGGGCTCGGCCAATCTCTGCCGGTCGTTCCCACGCGCCAAATTGTGCGTGTTCGGGTCTCGTTCAGTCCAGCCGTCACTGCTTGGCGGTGTCGTTCCTCAGACGAATTTGGGAGCGAGCTATTCGGTGCAGCTTGATGCCCGCAGCGACATTGCTGCATCTGGCAGTTACACATTTTCGGAACGTTTAGTGGTTGGTGGTGCGTCGCGTCCCTTGGGTTATGGCCGAGGAGATGTGACCTATAGTCGACGGATTACGGAGCGCCTGAAGGGATTTGTTGGTGCGGGATACGCTGGGAGCTATAATGACGTTGTCCACCGCGATTCCAATTATGAATTGAATTGCGGACTAACTTATTCGATTGGAGGACGCCGGTAATGGTCGCAGTCTCGGAATTGGAAGACGATCAAGACTCGGGAACCTCGTTTCTCTCCCATCTGCCTGCAATCGTGATGCAGCGAAAATGGTATCTGATTGTTCCCGCCATTGTGTTGTCCCTTGCTGGTATAGCTGCCGCGTTTTTATTGCCGGCTACGTATAAGTCAACGGCGACTTTGCTGGTTGAATCGCCGCAACTTCCGACAGATATTGCGGGTCCGCCGTCACAGGAAATCATCGATCAGCGACTTGCTAAAATTCGCCAACAGGTTCTGAGCAGACCCGATTTGGTTGAAATGATCCAGCGTCTCGATCTTTATACTAAAGATCGCGCGACCAAGCCATTATCGGAAGTGATTGACACATTGCGCGCGGCGGTCGCGCTTGATCCCGTTAGTGCGGAGTTTCAGCAACGCAATGGCGGCAAATCTTCCACCATCGCATTTACGATGAGCTATGAATATGCTGACCCCGTAAAAGCTCAGGCGGTGGCCCAAGATGTCGTTGAGCACATACTCAAGATCGATTCGACCAAGAATGCTGAGCAATCACAGAATACTGTTCAATTCCTGACCGATCAGCAGAGCAACCTTAAATCTCAGATTTCTGAACTTCAGGGAAAAATTTCGGGTATCAAATCACGAAACGGGACAACCTTGGCCGGTGGCGCAGGCATGGGAATGATGGGCAGTGGCGGCAATTATGATGCCCAAATATCGCTGTTGCAACATGACAATGCGCAATTGAATAACCAGCGCGATCTGACAAAGACCGCCGCAACGCGCGATCCCGTTGTTGCTCAGGCGGAGGCGCAATTGGCCGCCGCCCGGGCTGTTTATGCTGACTCCCACCCTGATGTCTTGATGGCCAAGCAGCGTCTCGCTGAAGCAAAAGCGCTCGCCAAGCAAAATGTTGCCAATCTTCCGGTTGATACGATCGCCTCTCAGATTGCGTTCAATAATTCGCAAATTGCTGCACTTCAGGGCGCGAAAGCCCGCGAGGAAGCGCGTCTCTCTCAGGCCATTAGCGCACAATCGCGTGCGCCACTCGTGACAGAACAAGTTGCCCAAGTGCAACAAAGCCTCGAGGGTCTTAATGTTCAATATCAGCAGGTGTCTGAGAAGCTCATGATGGCGCAGGCTGGCGAAAAAATGACCACGGAACAGATGGGCGAGCGGCTGACGGTGGTTGATCCGCCTGTTGTCCCCGACGAACCCTTTTGGCCTAGCCGTCCCAAATTCATGATCGGCGGGATGGTCGCAGGCCTCGCTATCGGATTGGTTGCGCTCATCGGGATGGAGCTCTGGCGGCGCCCGCTTCGTGGTTTGGATTCGGTAAAAGCCATCACAGGGGTCGCGCCGCTCGCCGCCATCCCAACCATTACGGCGTTGGCAAAAGCAAAGCGTCGCTGGTATCGCCTCCTTTGGCCGTTTAAGCCGCGCAATGTTGACGTTGCAGTCGGCTAATGCGATCAAAGTCAAATTTCCGCTATAGGGGTTCCAGTTATGTCATTTGAACCTTTGCGCGTTGCAGCAGCAAACGGGCTTCTTATACCTCGTCCAGAGCATCTCACGGCCATTGACGTCGATGCGGACGTTCTGGAAGCCAACCACATCGTTGGGCATAACTCTCGCGACATCAGGTCGCGTCCGTTCAACCTTTTGCGGGCGCAAGTGCTGAAAGAAATGCGGGCCAAAAATTGGCACATGGTCGGCATCACTTCCGCAACACCGGAAGCCGGAAAATCCTTTATGTCAGCCAACCTCGCGGTTGCACTCGCACAACTCCCCGAGGTGAGCGTCTATTTGTTTGATCTGGATTTGCGGCGCGCCTCGTTGGCGGAAACGTTCGGCCTTTCCGGGCATCGGGGCCTGACTGATTTTCTTGATGGCACAATTAATGACCTGCAAGGCATTGGGCACTATCTTGAGCCGCTCAACCTGACCGTGTTCCCCTGCTACCGCACACGGGTGAACTCCGCCGAGCTGTTGTCAGGAGATCGGTTCGCCCAGTTGGTCGCCGCAATGCGGGCGTTGCCCGACAACGCCGTCATTTTGTGCGATCTTCCGCCGGCGTTCGCCAATGATGATGCGATGACAATCATTCAGTTGCTCGACGCGTATTTGTTCGTGGTTGAAGAGGGCAAAACGACCAAAAATCAGGTGAAGGATTCAATGCAAATCTTTGCGCCCGCACCCTGTCTCGGTACTGTCATGAATCGATTCAACACCAGCACGTCAGATTCTTATGGCTATGGCGGAGCCTACGCGCGTTACTATAACGACTAACGACTCGGCGGCGCTCCGCTGAGTCTCGCTCCCCCTGCCGACCTTGCGTTCATCGGCGGAATACTGCCCTGTGTGCCAAATGGGGACACAATGCCTTAGCTTTAACTATGTTTTACCCGATTTCAGCCCTTGTTTATGCTTTGCAAAATATTTTTTATGATGGTATATGTTTTGTTAACGGCTGGGTGAGTCGGGGGATCGCATGTTTGGGTGGCCTAAGGGCTCTGACTTAGAATAGGGATGTTTAAGATGAAAAATTTCAAGAAGAGCGCATTATTGGCTCTCGCGACGGTTTCGGCCTTTGCTACCGTGCCAACGGCTTCAAACGCGGCGGTGTTGCTGCTTCAGAACACCGGTTGGCAATACGGGCAGGTTAGCGCGAAAGGTCAGGCGCAGGATAATGCTCCTATTTATTTCACAATCACTGAATCTCAAGGCGGAGTGTTCTCGTTCACCGATGGTTTTTTGGCCGGCGATACCTTCAAGATCACGCAATACGGAAACACTACGGCTACGCCGCCTAAATCAGGCACATATCTCTCAACGTTCGCGACTTATTATCTTACGAGTGATGGAACTGTGAGTGGGACGCCTTTTGTGAACAATTTTGGGCCCGCAGCATATTTTTCGTCAGATTGGACGAGCAACAATTTCTCCCATTTCCAGGCACTTCTGGATGCGGGTTCGTATTCGGTGGTCGTTACAGATACCGCCAAGGTCGGCTACCCTGCTGGCTTCGGTTTCCGCCTTGATGTGGTGCCAGAGCCCGCAACGTGGATGATGATGCTGTTCGGCTTCGGTCTTGCCGGTTTCGCGCTGCGTCGTCGGAATAGCCAGGTCGCTTCGTTCGCCTAAGCGCGCGACGAGCATAGTCTAATCAAAGGGCCGGAGTGGGGATCAACCACTCCGGCCTTTTTTGTGTTTTCTCGCTCGCGCTATAGTGCGCTCCGTCTCCTGCGCTGTGCTATGATCTCCTCCGTCTGCTCGGAAAGATTGAGGTGCGCATGATGCCTCGCAGCGTTGCAACTGGACGACGCCATTCTATTGAATCGTTATTGCGACGAGCACAGGGACGACGCAATCCCGACAGCCGTATATTGCGGCGCTGCGCGCGATGAAGAACTGGGTCAGCATAATGTCATCAGACTTTCGGCAATGCCAGCTATCCACGCGATCCCCCAACCACAGCTGTCCTCCAACTCATCCGTATCCATAAACCCGAAACCAGCACCTGCGCACGGGCTTCCCTGCCGTGATTGGAATAAACTCACAAAAAACCCCGCCGGAGGCTATCCGACGGGGTTCAAATGAGCCGTTAGCGATCGGTTACATCGCGTGATGCGCCGCCAAAGCTCCCAGCAGCAGCAAGGCCACAATGTTGGTGATTTTGATCATCGGGTTCACAGCAGGGCCAGCGGTGTCCTTGTAAGGATCGCCAACCGTGTCACCGGTAACGGCTGCTTTATGAGCTTCTGAACCCTTGCCGCCGTGATTGCCATCTTCGATGAACTTCTTAGCGTTGTCCCATGCGCCGCCGCCCGAAGTCATCGAGATGGCAACGAACAGCCCGGACACGATTACGCCGAGCAGGAGCGCACCCAGGGCGGCGAAGCCCTCCGCTTGGCCAGCCACAGCGCGGATCACGAAATACACCACGATAGGTGCAAGCACGGGAAGCAGCGAAGGCAAGATCATCTCGCGGATAGCTGCCTTGGTCACCAGATCAACCGTGCGCGCATAGTCTGGGCGGCTAGTGCCATCCATAATGCCGGGGTTGTTCTTGAACTGGTCACGCACATCGGTGACAACTTCGCCCGCAGCTTTGCCAACCGCTGTCATGCCCATCGCGCCGAACAGATACGGCAACAGTGCACCGAGCAGCAGCCCGACGATGACATAAGGATTCTCCAGGCTAAAGTTAACCTTCAGATCGGGGAAGAACTTCGCCAGATCATTGGTGAAGGCCGCGAACAGCACGAGTGCGGCCAAACCAGCCGAGCCAATGGCATAACCCTTGGTGACCGCCTTAGTGGTGTTACCCACCGCATCGAGCGCATCGGTTTTCGTCCGCACGCTGTCATCCATGTGCGACATTTCGGCGATGCCGCCGGCATTGTCTGTCACGGGGCCATAGGCATCGAGCGCCACCACCATGCCTGCGAGCGCGAGCATGGACGTTGCCGCAAAGGCAATGCCGAGCAGGCCAGCAAGCTGGAAGCTGATGATGATACCCGCACAAATCACGAGTGTCGGCAGCGCGGTGGATTCAAGGCTGATCGCCAGCCCCTGAATAACGTTGGTTCCGTGGCCGGTCACCGATGCCTTGGCGATGGAACGCACGGGGCGGTAGTTGGTGCCGGTGTAATATTCGGTAATCCACACCAGCAGCGCCGTGACGCTGAGGCCCACCAATGCGGCATAGAACAGGTGCATCACGGGGAAGCTGGTCGCCGCCGTCGTAATGGTTGCTTTCAGATCGCCCATTGTGCGCCATGTGACGTAATAGATCGCCGGAACCGAGAGCAAAGCCGTCGTCCAGAAGCCCTTATAGAGCGCGCCCATGATGTTCTGCGAAGAACCCAAACGCACCATATATGTACCCGCAATCGAAGTGAGAATACACACGCCGCCAATGATAAGCGGCAGCGACATCAACGCGTTGACCTGACCAGAGGTGACAAGCAGCGCTGTCAGCACCATTGTGGCACCCACGGTCACCACATACGTCTCGAACAAATCAGCGGCCATGCCTGCGCAATCGCCAACGTTATCACCCACGTTATCGGCGATGGTTGCAGGATTGCGAGGGTCATCCTCGGGGATTCCGGCCTCAACCTTGCCGACCAAATCCGCGCCCACATCTGCGGCTTTGGTGAAGATGCCACCGCCCAAACGCGCGAAGATCGAAATGAGCGAAGCACCGAAGGCCAAGGCCACCAGTGAATCGACCACAATGCGATCAGATGGCGCGTGGCCAGCCACCACCGTCAAGTAATAATAGAAGCACGCGATCGCGAGCAGCGCGAGGCCCGCCACCAGCATTCCGGTGATCGCACCAGCGCTGAACGCGACGGTAAGTCCCGATTGCAGCGACACGCTCGCCGCTTGCGCGGTGCGGACGTTGGCGCGCACCGAGATGTTCATCCCGATAAACCCGGTCACACCTGAAAGCACCGCGCCAAGCACGAAGCCAACAGCCGAAAGTGGGCTGAGCAGAAAGAAAACCAGCGCGGCGACAACCACGCCGACAATCGCAATTGTGCGATATTGCCGCGTGAGATAAGCCTGTGCACCTTCTTGAATGGAAACGGCAATGCCTTGCATCGTCTCATTGCCCGCAGAATATGCGAGCACTTGTCGGCTGGTAAACAGCCCGTAGAGCACAGCCACAAAGCCGCACAAAATTGAAATTGTTACAACTGTCATTTGAATGACCTCTCCTATTTTATAGTGTCAGAGAGCACGATAACCCGCGCCCCCGCGAACTGGAAGATCATGCGGGGGGTTTCCTGCAATTGCAAGGGGTTAACGCGGGTTAATGCTCCCAGCCGAGCGCATCGGGAAGCGGAACTACGCCGGTGCAGTCAAAGATACTTAGCCCAGTGCCCCTTACAATCTGGCCGATACGGGTGAGGGGGCACAGGAGCTTGGGAAGCGGCGTCGCGCAGGTGAAGAGCAATTGATAATCATCGCCCGCAGTTGCAGCAGTGATCCGCGCGGTGCGGGAGGTGCCAGCGCGAGCGACGAAAGCAGGCGATAGCGGTATTGCATCCAGATCGAGCTGCACGCCGACGCCGCTCGCGGTCGCAAGGCGTTGCGCATCGATCAGCACGCCATCAGACACGTCCATCATCGCCGTAACGAGGGGAGCGAGCACTTGGCCCGCCGCAATCTGTGGCACGGGGCGGCGATAGGCGGCGAGGAGTGCTGGGGCGTCAATCTCGCCGCGCGCCGCGCGCAGCCCTAGCCCCGCGTCACCAATGGTTCCGGTCACGAACAGCGCATCGCCGACCTGCGCGCCCGCACGAGAGGGAATTTGCTCGCCCGCCCTCCCAATCGCGGTCAATCCCAATAGACGTGGCGCACCATCGGGCAAAGCCACGGTATCACCGCCAATCAGCCCAACATCGAAATGATCCAGCGCTATACGCAAGCCCGCTACAAAACGCGCATCCCACTCCGCGACGCCCGTAAGCGCATAGCCCATGAGCACGGCGAGCGGCGTTGCCCCCTTTGCAGCGAGATCAGAGAGATTCACCGCCAACAGCTTCCACGCCACATCTTCCGGCGGATCGGTGGCGAGGTAATGCACGCCTTCCGCGATCATATCATGCGTGATCACCAAACCTTCAAATACCGCTGCATCATCGGCAAGCCCGCGCGCGGCAGGATGGGTGGCGAGTGCGCGGAGCGCTCCAATAAACGCGGCCTCTTGGCTCATGATCCCCACCAGTTCATGGTTTGAGCGATGGGTTGGCTCGCATCACGCTTTCAAGAAAGGCTTTGGGGTGCTTGATCAGCGTCCGGTCAAGAGTTGCTTTTAGACCAATCGTCTGTGCGATTTCCCCCACGAAGCTGACACAATTGTGTTTGTTGAGGTTATAATCACTGCCCGGTTTCACGCGCCACCGATTCACAATCGTCATTAGGGCCGCGTATTGCGCATCATGAATCGTCAGCGAAAACTGCTTCTGGCTGTGGGCAACGTAGTTTGGCTTGGGGTTTTCGACTTCACCCGGCACGCTGCCCATCATAATCGCGGGCGTCACCGCTTTGGCGGTGAAGCCATAGTCCGCATCCACCAAAGGGCCGCCACCATCGGGCGCGCCTTTTATCGTAACAAAGCTGTGCGGAAAATCGGCGCTATATTCATGGGAATAGAAGCTCACGACATATTCGGCGCGCGAGGGGGATGTGCAGAGCATAAGCAGGCAAGCAATGGCCAGCCGCATTTATTTTGATGCCTGCATATCGAGCAGCGCGCGGATCGGCGTTATGTCATAGCCCTGCGTTGCAGCTTTTGCAGCCAGTTCATCAGGCGCATGGCTCAGTTTCGCTTGTGCCAGTGCCCAGAGAAAGGTTGAGCGTGTACCCGAGCGGCAGAAGGCCAATACTGGGCCACCCGATCGCGACAAAGCAATCACCATCTCATCGATTTGAAGCTGCGAAATGTTCGGTAGGGTAATCGGGATGTGGGAATAGCGCATACCGAGCGCTTCGGCGTGCAGCTTAAGTTCTTTACTCGTGATCTGCCCCGCCTCTTCCTCGTCGGGGCGATTGTTGATCACGGCCTTCACCCCTTGCGCGGCAGCGGATTGGAGGTCGGATACACTGATTTGCGGGCTGACTGAGATTGTCTCATCAAGCGGTTTGAACATCGGTAGTCTCCACTTCTTGCTCATTAGCTTGGCGCATCCACATCTCGGCGTAAAGGCCATTTTTACGCAATAAGGCGGTGTGTGTCCCACGCTCGGCGACTTGCCCTGCCTCAAGCACAACAATCTCATCAGCGTCCACGATTGTAGAAAGCCGGTGGGCGATGATGATGGTGGTGCGCTTAGCAGAGACTTCATTGAGCGTCGCCTGAATATCGGCCTCGGTGCGGCTATCGAGCGCGCTGGTGGCCTCGTCGAGGATCAGGATCGGCGGGTCTTTCACCAGAGTGCGCGCTATGGCGACGCGCTGCTTCTCTCCGCCGGAGAGCTTCAGCCCACGCTCGCCGACCTTGGCCTCATAACCATCTGGGAGCTGCGCGATGAAATCGGCAATAGCCGCGCCGCGCGCCGCTGCCTCCACTTCACGCGGGCCTGCGCCCTCGCGACCGTAAGCGATGTTATAGCCGATGGTATCGTTGAACAGCACAGTGTCCTGTGGGACAATGCCAATAGCGGCACGCAGGGAAGCCTGCGACACCTTCGCAATATCCTGCCCATCAATGGTGATGCGGCCTTCGTTCAGATCATAAAAGCGATAGAGCAGCCGCGCCAAGGTCGACTTGCCTGCGCCAGACGGCCCAACCACCGCAAGCGTGCCGCCTGCGGGCACCGCAAAGCTCACCCCCTTCAAAATCGGCCGCGCCTTGTCATAACTGAAATGCACGTCCTCAAAGGCCAGCGCACCATCGGCTACCTGCAATATCGGCGCGTGTGGCACATCCAACACCTCAGCAGGCGTATCGACCAGCGCGAACATCGCCTCCATATCAATCAGCCCTTGCCGGATGGTGCGATACACCATTCCCAGAAGATCAAGCGGGCGGAAGAGCTGTGCCAGCAACGTCTGCACAAACACGACACCACCCGCGCTCGATTGCCCCCTCGACCAGAGCCAGACCATATAGCCCAGCGCGATCAGCATCACCGCGTTGGTGATGAACGATTGACCGATGTTGAGCCAAGCGAGCGACACCTCATTCTTGACTGCTGCATTGGCATAGCGCTTTGCTGCGCGGCCATAGCGCGCCGTCTCGCGCTCCTCGGCGTTGAAATACTTCACCGTCTCATAATTGAGCAGACTATCCACCGCGCGCGCCATTGCGTTGGTGTCCATATCGTTCATCTCAACCCGTAATTTCGAGCGCCAATTGGTCACGAACCATGTGAACACGATGTACAGGATGACGGCGACCAGTGTTGCCGCAAATAAGGGCAGGCCAAAGCTCTTCCAGAAAATGCCAAGCACCAGCGCAAGCTGGATCACGGTTGGCGCAATGTTGAACAGCATGAAATAGAGCATCGTATCGATGCTCTTTGTCCCGCGCTCGATCACCTTGCTCACCGCGCCCGTGCGCCGATCCAGATGAAAGCGCAGGCTGAGTTCATGAAGATGCTGAAAGACATGCACAGCAAGCTGCTGCGTCGCCACTTGCCCAACGCGCTCGAAGATGCCGTTGCGCAGATTATCAAACAGCACCGACGCAAACCGCCCGACCGCATAGCCCCCCACCCACAGCAATGCGATCTGGTAGGTTGATTGCAGGCCGGGCGTCATCCGGTCGATCACATATTTCAGCGCATAGGCGTTGGTGAGTGTGGCTCCGATGCTCGCCAGCACGAGCAACACGGAGAGGACAACGCGCAGGCGCAGCATCGGTGCGTTTTTGGGCCAGAGATAGGGGAGGAAGCGCTTAAGCGCGG
>JAYVZY010000014.1:0-5916 GCA_043782885.1 Sphingomonadales bacterium
CCAGCGTCGGCGCCAACCAACGCCCACGTTCTGGCGGGTCTCGCGTCAAATCGAGCGCGCTAATGTGTGGCAGCACCGCGCTACCGAACCGCGCCGGCAGATGCACGGCACTATAATGCCCCAGACTGACCTGCTGTCGCGTCTCTAGCGCCGGCGTCGCAGTGGCAAGAATGATGGGAATATCCTCAAATCGGGCGCGCATTACCGCCACATCGCGCGCATGATAGGGTACGCCCTCATCCTGCTTGAAGCTGGGTTCATGCGCCTCATCGACCACGATCAGGCCAAGGCTCGGATAGGGCAGGAACAGCGCCGAGCGCGCGCCGACCACCACCTTTGCCTCCCCTCGCGCAATTGCTTGAAACGCGTTGCGGCGAGCGGCGGGCGTAAGATCAGAGTGCCACGCGACCGGTGCACACCCGAACCGTGCCGCAAATCGGCGCAGAAACGGCTCAGTCAACGCGATCTCGGGCAATAAAATCAGCGTTTGGCGCTCCGCCCGAAGCGCTTCGGCAATCGCTTCAAAATACACTTCGGTCTTACCCGAGCCAGTGACTCCATCGAGCAAGATAGGAGCGAAGGGGCGGGCCTCGACAGCCGCCCTGAGCGCTGCCGTCGCCGTCAATTGCGCCTCAGATAGCGCAGGTGGCGCATGGTCTGGGGAAGGTGAGGGTACGATTTGAGCAGGTCTGGCCCGTTTGAGGTCTTTGAGCCCCACTCCAGATGCCAACGCCATGCGGAGGACTGCGGAAGGTTCCGCTAAATAATAATCTGAAGTCCAATCAATGAGTTGTATCAATTTGTGTTGAAATGTTGGAAGCGTAGATACACTTAAAATGTCGCGCAGTTTGGCGTTCGGCACATCGTCTGGCACGCTGTCCCATACCAGTCCCGCAAGCTCGCGACCACCGAGCGGAACTGTGACAATCGTGCCAACAGCAAGTGCATTATCCGCGCGATAGGTCAGCGGCCCGAGGCGCGGGTTGATGGTGAGAACAGAAACAAGTTTGGGCGAGGGGAGCATGATGCTCTTTCCCGCTTTCGCAACCCGCACACAAGAGCTAGGAAGATGCATCACAACAATCAGGAACCGCGCATGAAATTTTTTGTTGATACCGCTGACACCAAAGACATTGCCGATCTTGCGGCGACGGGTCTGCTCGATGGCGTGACGACCAATCCCACACTCATTCACAAGTCAGGTCGCCAATTCCTTGATGTTGTTAAAGAAATTTGTGGGATTGTCGATGGCCCCGTTTCAGCCGAAGTGATCGCGCTTGATCATCCGACGATGATGAAAGAAGCTGAAATCCTGCGCAAAATCGCCGACAATGTGTGCATCAAGGTGCCGCTCACCGTCGATGGCCTCAAGACGTGCAAGGCACTGACGGGGGAGGGCACGCAGGTGAACGTAACGCTGTGCTTCTCGGCGAATCAGGCGTTGTTGGCGGCGAAGGCGGGGGCGAGCTTCATCTCGCCTTTCGTCGGGCGGCACGATGACAATGGCTTTGATGGCATGGAGCTAATCTCAGATATTCGGCTGATTTACGACAATTATGCCTTCGCGACCGAGATTCTCGTGGCGAGCGTGCGCCATCCGATCCATGTGCTCGAATCAGCGCGCATTGGTGCCGATGTCATGACGGCACCCCCCGCCGTGATCCGCGCGCTCTTCAACCATGTGCTGACCGACAAGGGCATCGCTGGATTTTTGGCGGATTGGGAGAAAACGGGACAAGAGATTTTGTAATTTCCCCGTAGGGCAATCCCGCTAGCTCTTCGGCCCATCGATGATCCGGATGTTGAGCTCGCGGAGTTGCTTCGGTGACACTGCACTTGGCGCGCCCATCATCAAATCTTCGGCCTTCTGGTTCATCGGGAACAGCACAACCTCGCGGATGTTGGGTTCGCCTGCGAGCAGCATCACCATGCGGTCGATGCCCGGAGCCGAGCCCCCGTGCGGCGGTGCGCCGAACTTGAAGGCGTTGATCATGCCCGAGAAATTGGTGTCGACATCAGCCTGCGAATAGCCCGCAATCTCGAATGCCTTATACATCAGATCAAGACGATGGTTGCGGATTGCGCCGGATGACAGCTCCACGCCGTTACAGACGATGTCATACTGATACGCCAAAATATCGAGCGGGTCTTTGGTGGTGAGCGCCTCCATCTCGCCCTGCGGCATCGAGAAGGGGTTGTGCGAAAAGTCGATCTTCTTCGCATCCTCATCATATTCATACATCGGGAAATCGACGATCCAGCAGAAGTTGAACTCGTCATCATTGATGAGGCCAAGCTGATCGCCAAGTCGTGTGCGCGCCGCCCCTGCGAGTTTCGCCGCCTGAAGCTCTTTGCCCGCCGAGAAGAAGCATCCATCATCCGGGCCAAGGCCGAGCGCATCATAGAGCTTGGCCATTTCCGCCTCACCGTGATTTTTTGCAATCGGCCCACCAAACTCGCCCGCCTTGCGCGTGACATAGCCGAGGCCGGAGTGCCCTTCGGCCCGCGCCCAATCGTTCATATCGGTGAAGAACTTCCGGCTCTTATCCACTGAATTTGGCGCAGGAATGGCGCGCACAACACCGCCGCCGCCAACAATCGTCTCAAACAGGCCAAAGCCGGAGGTGCGGAAATGCTCGGTGACATCGGAAATCACAATCGGGTTACGCAAATCGGGCTTGTCACTCCCATATTTCAGCATCGCCTCGCGGTAAGGAATGCGTGGGAAGGTCCCCGCTGGCGTCACGGTCTTGCCGTTCGCGAATTCCTCAAACAGCCCAGCAAGCACAGGCTCCAACATGTTGAAGACATCTTCCTGCGTCACAAAGCTCATCTCGAAATCGAGCTGATAGAATTCACCGGGCGAGCGATCCGCGCGGCCATCCTCATCGCGGAAGCACGGCGCGATCTGGAAATAGCGGTCAAACCCCGCCACCATCAGCAATTGCTTAAACATCTGCGGCGCCTGCGGCAGTGCGTAAAATTTGCCAGGATGCACACGGCTTGGCACCAGATAATCGCGCGCGCCTTCGGGGCTAGAGGCGGTCAGAATGGGCGTTTGAAACTCCGTAAAGCCCTGCGCCACCATCCGCGCGCGGATCGACGCAATGACGGCACTCCGCAGCATGATATTGGCATGAATCCGCTCGCGCCGCAGATCGAGATAGCGGTAGCGCAGCCGAATGTCCTCAGGATATTCCGCTTCACCAAACACCGGCATTGGCAGCTCTTGCGCGGGCGATTGGATCGCCACACTCAAAGCCTTCACCTCAATCTCACCCGTAGGCAAGTTCGGGTTGATCGTCTCGGCAGAGCGCGCCACCACCTCACCGGTGATCGTCACCACCGATTCGCCGCGCACGCCCTCAAGTGATTTGAACGCCTCGGCATCCACATCCGTTACAATCTGCGTCAGGCCATAATGATCGCGCAAATCGATGAACACCAACTGCCCATGATCACGCTTCCGGTGAATCCAGCCAGAAAGGCGCACGGTCTCGCCAACGTTGGCGGCGCGCAATTGGGTGCAGGTGTGAGTGCGATAGGCGTGCATTCGGAAAATCTCTCAATAGGGAAGCGCGCTTAACAGCCGTGAAACCCATATTTGTCAAGCACGCGCTATGCGCTATAGCCGTTCAATGATCATTCATCCACTTGTCAGTGATACCGACACCCTCGCCGCTCTGTGCGCGCGCATCGCCAAATCGCCCTATGTGATGGTGGATACGGAGTTTATGCGCGAGAACACGTTTTGGCCCGAGCTTTGCCTGATCCAGATTGCTGATGAACATGAGGCGGCGGCGATTGATCCGCTAGCGCGCGGGATTGATCTCACGCCGCTGCTCGATCTGATGGTGAACAACGAAGATGTTCTCAAGGTTTTTCATGCCGGTGCACAAGATATTGAAATCATTTATAATTTAACCGGAAAAACGCCACACCCATTGTTCGATACCCAAGTTGCGGCGATGGCGCTAGGGCAAGGCGAGCAAATCGGCTATTCCAACCTGGTGGAGAGCTGGCTTGGGATCAGCCTCGACAAAGGCGCGCGCTTCACGGATTGGTCGCGACGGCCATTGGATACGCGGCAGATTGATTACGCGATTGGTGACGTCACCCATCTCGCCACACTCTTCCCGAAAATGCTCAAGCGATTGATCAAAACAGAGCGGGGCGGCTGGCTCGATCATGAAATGGATCGGCTTGGCGATCCGGCGAATTATGCGAACGTGCCGGAACTCGCCTGGAAGCGGGTGAAGGTGCCGAGCCGCAAGCCCGAGGTGCTGGGACGGCTCAAAGCGCTCGCGGCTTGGCGTGAGCTGGAAGCGCAGGGCAAGAACATTCCGCGTGGGCGGATCATGAAGGACGAGACGCTGGCCGATCTAGCGGGAAGCCCGCCGCGCGCGCAGGCTGATCTGGCAAAGGTGCGTGGGCTATCCGCCGCTTGGGGCAATAATGAGATTGGCGCGCGATTGATTCGCATTCTTGCTGATGCTCAGCCGCTTCCGCCAGAAGAAATGCCTGTTCGCGATGATCGCAAGCCGGGCTTGGGCAAAGAAGCAGCGCTGGTTGCTGACCTGCTCAAGTTGTTGCTCAAAATCCGCGCGAAGGAGATTGACGTTGCGGCGCGGCTCTTGGCGCGTTCGGATGACTTGGAGTGCCTTGCAGCAGGCCAACGCCAAGGCCTCAGTATTCTCGCAGGGTGGCGGTTCGAGCAATTTGGCAAAGATGCGCTCGCGCTGGTGGAGGGGCAACTCGCCTTTGCGGTCAAGGATGGCAAGCTGCTAATGACACGAACGGAATAGCGCTTCGCGGATTTGCGCGCACAGTAAACCGCACACCGAAAACCTCAGTCGCTCCGCCCCCGGAATGCCTCCCATGCGCCCAACGCGCGTGCGCGTGCGGCGTCATGCGCGATAATCGGCAGTGGGTAGTTCGGGGGCGTGACGCCAGCCTCATGCGGTGCGTGTATCTCGTAATCGCGCAGATGCGCTAGCTCGGGCACCCAACGGCGGATATAGTCCGCCATCTCGAATTTTGGGCTTTGGACAAATGGCGCCATGATTCGCGAGAAGACTGGAGCATCAACCCCGGAACCCGCAACATACTGCCAGTTCATCGCATTGGCGCCCAAATCAGCATCCAACAGCGTGTCCCAAAACCATTGCTCGCCCCGCCGCCAATCAATGAGCAGATGCTTCACAAGGAACGAGGCCGTGATCATCCGGACGCGATTGTGCATCCAGCCAGAACCCCACAGCTCACGCATGCCGGCATCAACGACCGGAACACCAGTGCGACCATGCGTCCACGCGGTAAAATCCGCCTCCGCCTCGGTGCCTGAGCGCCACGGGAACGCATCGAACGCGGCACGTCCGTTACGGGTGGCATAATCGGGGAATTGATCGGTCAGATTGGTGCCGTGTTCGCGCCAGGCAATCTCGCTGAGGAAGCTCTTGGCTTGAACCCCCGCCTGTTTGGCGGCATGGTGCCAGAGCGTCGCGGGCGAAATTTCACCAAAGTGAAGGTGTGGCGACAACCGCGAAACTCCGGCGCGGGACGGAAAATTCCGTTCCACATCATAGGCGGCCACATCTGGCAGAAACCGCCGGAATGCCGCGCGTGCGCCTTCCTCTCCCGGCGTCCAGACGTTGAATCCACCCGACCAGTTTGGCTGCGTCGGCAACAAGGCCCAGTCCTCCAATTGATCTGAATCGGGAAGCGTATGCGGTGCGCTGATCCGCTCGGGCGCGTGAAGCGGCTTGGGCGGTGGCATCATCGTCTGCAGCCGGTTCCACCACGGTGTGAAGATGCGGTAGCGCTCACCACTGCCACTCAGCACCGTGCGCGGATTGGCGAGGTGATTGCCCTCGTGCAGCACGAGCTCGGTTTCCGCCGCCAACTCGTTCTCCGCCT
>JAYVZY010000015.1:0-3960 GCA_043782885.1 Sphingomonadales bacterium
GACAGAAGAAGAAGTTCTTCCAAACCAACGCCGAACGTTGGTTCAAGCTATGATGCGCGGCTGAACAACGCATCATCGATTGTAGCGAAGGTTAGCTACCGCTCACGACCACCTCCGCCAAGATGGCATCAAGCAGGAGCATTCCGGCCTCGGTGACTGTGAGCCGCATGTCGCGCCGCGCGATCAAACCATGCGCCGCCAGCCGCGCGACGGCGGCATCATCTAAGAGGCGGCTCTCCGCCATCCCCGTTCGCGCGGCGATGTCCGCAAGGTCAACACCCTCGGCCAATCGGAGTCCCATCAGGAGCGCTTCGGCGGCGCGGGTAGGAGCGGGGAGGGCGAACTCCTCGACTAAACCATGCCCGTTGCGCGCCACGGCACCGAGCCAATTCTCTGGCTTCTTGTGCCGCTGTGTCGCCATCACCAATCGACGACCGTGCGCACCGGGGCCAATGCCGATATAGTCCTGATACCGCCAATAGCAAAGGTTGTGACGGCTCTCTTGCCCGGCGCGCGCATGGTTGCTCACCTCATAGGCCGGCAGGCCAGCAGCTTTGGTGAGGGCGGCGGTGAGCTCGAACAATTCAGCACCAAAGTCCGGATCGACGGGCGTGAGCCTGCCCTTTGCCACCTCTGTCTCAAAACGCGTGCCCGGCTCGATAGTCAGTTGGTAAAGCGAGAGGTGATCGGTGCCAAAGCTGAGCGCACGGTTCAGCTCCGCTTCCCATGCGCGCGCTGATTGGCCGGGCCGTGCATAGATCAGATCCACGTTCACGCGCTCGAAACTGGTTTGCGCGACACCAAGTGCCGCCAGCCCCTCCGTTACATCATGCGCGCGACCGAGAAAGGCGAGCGCGTCATCATCAAGAGCTTGCAATCCGAGCGAGACACGGTTGACGCCCGCCGCTGCCAGATCGGCGAAGCGTGCCGCCTCTACGGAAGATGGGTTCGCCTCCAGCGTAATCTCAATGCCGGGCGCAAATCCCCAATGCCGCTCTGCCGCCGCGATGAGCGCCGCCACAGTTGCGGGCGGCATCAGTGAGGGCGTTCCTCCGCCGAAGAAGATCGACGAGAGGTGCCGCCCAACCGTGAGCGCCGCCTCATGCGCCATATCGGCGAGCAGTGCTTCCCGCCAGACTGTCTGATCTATCCCCGCGCGGACATGAGAGTTAAAATCGCAATAAGGACATTTAGACACGCAAAACGGCCAATGAATGTATAAGGCTAACGGCTTGGATGGTGCAGACATTGTGCGCTCGTAGCAGAGTTTGTTATTTATGGTGAGAGCGATGACAATGCGAGGCGCGTTTGGTGCGGTGCTCATTGGCGGCATAGGCGCCGCACACGCAGGTGCCGTTGCGCCGGATGCGCCCTCGGTCGCGCAGCGCCTGCTGCAAAGCCACAACATCGAGCGGCAGCGCGTTGGCGTGCGCCCACTTGTCTGGAGTGATCGATTGGCAAAGGATGCGGCGATCTGGGCGCATTATCTCGCTGCTACGGGTAGATTTGAACACGCGCCGAACCGCCCCGAAAATGATCTTGAAGGCGAGAACCTCTGGATGGGTACCGTTGGCGCCTATACGCCTGAAGAGATGGTTGGCGGCTGGGTGGATGAGCGGGCGGATTTTGTGCCAGGAACATTTCCACGTGTCACAAGAACCGCAAATTGGGAGGATGTTGGACACTATACCCAATTGATCTGGCATAGCACAACACAAGTCGGTTGTGCTGTCGCGCACAACAAAAGCGATGATGTTTTGGTGTGCCGATATGCGACTCCGGGAAATTGGATGGGCGAGAATCCACTCGGGAAATGATCGACGATCGCTTAAAAAGGGCAAGCCGTCGTAAATAAGTGTATCAGGATCATATGGTTAATAACTTTAGCTTGCAATGCTTTGCCGATTCGTCAGTATCGCCGTGGTTTTGTTTAAGCCAGTAGGAGTTACCCATGTTAAAATCTCAAATTGTCTCTCCAGGCAAGCTTGTTGCACTTGTGGCAGCGGCGTCACTGGCGATTGTTCCCGTCATCGTTATGGCAGATGCGTCTGCACCTAAGTTTATGCCAAAGCATCGGCATCATCATATGAAATCGCATGCAATGGCACGCCATCATCATGTGAAGCCACACGCTATGGCACAAGCGGCACCACCACCCGTTGTGGAAGCGCCACCTCCGCCGCCTGTGATGCAGGATCCGCCTCCGCCTCCTCCGCCACCACCACCCCCTCCGCCACCGCCACCCCCTCCGCCACCGCCACCACCTCCTCCGCCAGTTCAACACAGCGGTAGCGGCTTTTTGCTGCCGCTTCTGGGAATCGCAGCGATTGGTGGTGTGATTGCGGCTGTATCGGGAAGCAGCTCACCCAAGAGCCCCTAGGGCCGGTTAGCGTGGTATCGTCGGCTTAAAAAACCGACGATACCAATTTTGCGAAGGCTTTGGCGCGGTGGCTGATGGCGTGTTTGGCGTCTGGCTCCATTTCGCCGAAGCTTTTTTTGTATCCCTCTGGCACGAACAGGGCGTCATAGCCGAAGCCTTTGTCGCCCCGTGTTGGCCAGATGAGGACGCCGTCAACGCGCCCCTCAAAGCTCTCTACGTGCCCGTCCGGCCACGCAAGGCTTAGGGCGCAAATGAAGTGCGCCGTGCGCGGCGCATCTGGCCCGAGCAGTTGGTTGACACGCTTCATCGCCATGCCAAAATCCTTGCTCTCCCCCGCCCAGCGCGCCGAATAAATCCCCGGATCGCCACCAAGAGCATCGACACACAATCCCGAATCATCGGCGAGCGAAACAATGCCCGATGCGGTGGCGGCAGCGCGGGCTTTGAGCTCGGCGTTGGCAATGAACGTGAAGCCGGTTTCTTCCGGCTCCGGCAGCCCCATCGTGCTCGCGGATAGAGCCTCGATACCTAAGGGCCGCAACAGCGCGTCAATTTCACGCACCTTGCCAGCGTTGTGACTGGCGATGATGAGTTTCCCGGGCGCGAGCGTGCGGTGCACGGTTAGCGTCCCGTCGCCTTGTCTTGTGCCGCAAAAATATCAGCACAGCCGATTCGCGCGAGTCTGAGCAAGCGCAAGAGCGCCTCCTCGTCATAGGGTGCGCCTTCTGCTGTTGCTTGCACTTCAGCGATGGTGCCATCGCCGATCAGCACAAAGTTGGCATCGGCATCGGCGGCGGAATCTTCCGGGTAATCGAGATCAAGAACCGGGCTGCCCTGATAAATGCCACAACTGATCGCCGCCACCTTCTGCCGGATTGGGTCTTCGGTCAGCTTGCCCGATTTGATCAGCCCATCCACGGCCAACCGCAGCGCAACCCAGGCACCGGAGATGCTCGCCGTGCGCGTGCCGCCATCTGCCTGGATCACATCACAGTCGATGCTGATTTGTCGCTCGCCGAGTGCCTTCATATCCACCACAGCACGTAGGGAACGCCCAATAAGGCGTTGGATTTCCTGTGTACGACCACTTTGTTTGCCCTTGGCCGCCTCGCGGGAGCCGCGCGTATGGGTGGCGCGTGGCAGCATGCCGTATTCCGCCGTCACCCAACCCTCGCCCTTACCCCGCAGAAAAGGTGGCACGCGCTCCTCCACGCTGGCGGTAACGAGCACTTTCGTGTCGCCAAAGCCGATGAGGCATGCGCCCTCTGCGTGTTTGGTATACCCTGGTTCAATGGTGATGGCGCGCATTTGGTCTGGCGCGCGTCCGGATGGGCGCATATGATGTCCTTTGAAGTTAGGCAGCTCGTCTAGCGCGCGTATTCCCGTGCGGCTAGCCCTGTCGGGAGAATGATATGAGGATCGTCAAGGCCACATTGCTCGTCTTTGGGTTGCTCATGGTTGCGATGGGCGTGCTGTGGATTGGTCAGGGGCTGAACATTATTCGCTGGCCGGAAAGTAGCTTCATGCTTGGTTTGCCGCAATGGAGCTGGCGTGGGGCCTTGCTTGCGGGCTTTGGCGCG
>JAYVZY010000016.1:0-5141 GCA_043782885.1 Sphingomonadales bacterium
TACTTCAAGTCTGCGCGAGCACCACCCGGCCACGGCGGCGCATAGCAGCCCCGATTAGTCCGAAACCCGCGATCATCATCACCCAGCTCGACGGCTCTGGCACCGCCGATGACACATGAAACACCAAGCCTGTAGAGTCATTAAAGTAATTGCCAAAACTATCTATGACAATACCTATCCCATCTCCAACTTGCAGTGTCCGCGTAAAATTGAGGGTTCTACTTTGTTTGGGAGCCGTGAGTGTGCCAAGTGAGGTGCCAGCGATGACGCCGTTCGTAATGCTATATGCACCAAGCGCCACGCCCGTAGGTGTAACATCCAGAATATTGAATTCAATGTGGAACGCATAGCTGTCCGTTGTCGGCGCGAAAAAAGTTGCGAAAACACGGTCAGTTGCACCCGGATGAGCTAGAAGCCGATCATTTGGCACATCAACGGTGAGAAAATGAAACGGAGTTCCTGTATTTTTGTAAAAACCGGGAACATTGTTACCGTTACTTTGCAGGCAGGTAGATCCAGGAACGACACAATTTGCGTTATTTGTAAAAGGTGTGCCCGCACCGCCACTGTTTGGAACAGTGCCGTAGTAGAAGTGGCCAGCGCCTTGGGTTCCATTGAAGCTGCTAAACGCATCAAAAGTCGCACCGCTAGCGACACTCGCTGAGGCGAGAATCGCAGCAGCTATCACCGGTATATAGAATTTCATGATCAACTCCGCCCTGAGTAAGACAAATAGCTTATGGCTATAAGCAGTATTGTCAATAGCCGATTAACTAATATTCATCGTGTGTCCCGAAAGGAGACACAATGACGCAAAGGTGCATTTCCTATCGCCGTAAAAGTCAAAAATGCGCACTGTCGCGAGAATGTCGTGGTGTTTCATGTTCGAATCGCCAAACTGCTAATTACAGTCTAGTGCAAACCAAACAGGAAGATGTGATGCAAATTGATCCAGCCAAACTTGTTGACGCCAGATTGGCGCGCGCAATGTCTCAAGAAGAGGCCGCTATCGCCGCAGACTTGAGCGCAAGGACCATCCAACGCATAGAGGCGGGCCTGCCCGCTTCGTTGGAGAGCACAAAGGCGCTTCTGACCATATTTGGTGCTCACATTATTCAAGAGATAGCCGCGCTCCCAATGGCAGTCCAGCGTGACAGCATGCGCCTCATCATCGAACGGTCCTGCCGTCAATCGGTCGGCTTGGCGTTTGACGGAGTCGCGCTGCTGTTTGCTGCAACTGCTCTCATAGTAGCACTGGGTAAATTTTTTGTACCATCACAGACTGGGCTTTTTATGAGCTCGACGAACGAATTTGAAGGAGTTGGGATCATCAACCCTGCTAAGTTTGGTCACGAAGTTCTTGGGTTTTGGATTGTGCCGCTGATGCTGCTGATGTCCAGCCTTCTCCTCATGAGCGCCGATTGGTCGCGCAGAATAGTTTTGAACGTGCTGTTCGGGCGAACTGACCGAGGTTAGGCTTGCACGTGCAGTTCCGTTTTGCGTCTGTTACGTGCGCTTATGTTGCATCGGCCACGGACCGCAACCAGATTACAAATACGTTCCGATCCGACGTGGAGGTCAAATTTTAAGCGTCGGATTCAGCGCGTCGTTCGCTCCAAACGGCCCGGTCGGTTCTCGGCCAGACCCAGTCATTTGGAGGTATCGAGCGCGCCGAATTTGCGGCGGCGGCTATGGAGTAGAGGCGACATTTGGATTTTATCAACAGTGTCCGGACCGCCTTGCGTGCAATTTGCGACGTGTCGTCGTACGCAACTGCAGAGTTGTGCGCCATATCCGATGATCACTCAACGAAAGCTGGCAATATCGATGCCGTGCCGGTGTAACTTGTCATAAAATGTTTTGCGCGGGATCCCGAGCCGTACCAGAGCCTCTGCCGCGTTGCCGCCACACTCCGCCAAGACGGAGCGGATCACCGATGCTTCAAATCGCCCGACGCGCTCAGGCAAGTTTGGGGCATTATCGTCGCGTGCTTGAACGGCTAGGCCTTCAAAGCCAACAGCTGATTTGAACGCGAAACTTTTGAGTTCACGGACATTCCCGGGCCAGTCATGCTCGATGAGGTGGCATCGAACGGCGTCTGTCATCGGAACTGGCTTGCGTCGAAGCTGGGTGGCCGCGCCATCGACAAAATGCGCGAACAGCAGTGGAATATCGGCGCGCCGTTCGCGCAGCGGCGGAATACGCAGCCGGATTACGTTGATCGCATAATAGAGGTCTTCACGAAACCGCCCCGCGTTTACGGCAGCGCTCAGGTCATCACGCGCAGTTGCGATCACGCGAATATCGACGGTCACGGGATGTCGTCCACCCACTTCAACGACTTCATGATCCTCGATGACGCGGAGCATGTTTTGCTGCAACACGGGGTCAAGACGGTCTATCTCATCGAGCAGCAGCGTGCCGCGATTGGCTTGCACAATTTGCCCCGGGGGAGTCGCGCCTACTGAACCGAACAAATGCCGCGCCGCTGTTTCATGTGGCAGCGCACCACATGCGATGTTGATGAACGGTTGACCTCGCCGTCTGCTGTTCCGGTGAAGCATTAGCGCGACAAGCTCTTTGCCAACGCCGGTTTCCCCCTCGATCAGCACCTGAACATCCGCGCGTGCAACCTGTTCGATGGCCTCACGTAGGCTCACCATCGCCGGTGTCTCTCCGAGCAGAACCGAGTCAATCCGACTGCTCTCGTCAACCATCGTCCGCAGCGCGCGATTATCCAACTCTAGGCGTCGTCGTTCCAAACCACGCTGAATGCTTGCGATCAGGTGGCCGCTGGCAAAGGGCTTGGGAATAAAATCGTCAGCGCCGTCACGCAGGGCGTTTACTGCCATCGGCACATCGCCATGGCCTGTGATCAGAATGAACGGGATAGCTGGGTCGATTTGATGCACGGCTTTGAAAAACTCAAGCCCATCAATATCTGGCATGCGAATGTCAGACACTACGACGCCGTTAAATGGACGCTCAATATTTGTCAGTGCTTCGCGGGCAGACTCGAATGGCCGCACGTCAATATCGGCGAGTTCGAGTGACTGCACTGTCGCACACCGTACAACTGGATCATCGTCCACGAAAATAACCGAGCCAATTGGTGTGGGGAACGTCACGCAAGCGGCAATCGCAAGAGGAATGTTGCGCCCGGCCCACCCGGAACATAAGTCAGTTCGCCGCCCACTTCGCGCGCTAGGTCGCGTGCGATCACCAAGCCAAGCCCCAAGCCATCAGGCTTCTGGGTAACGAACGATTTGAACAGGTCGCGCTGTCCATCGCGACTCACACCCGGTCCGTTGTCCGTAATGGCAATTTTCGCGCCCGTTTTATCAAGCATGGTCTGGATGGTAATGCGCGGCATCGGCTGTCCCGCAACAGCATCTCCCGCATTTTGAATCAAGTTTATCATAATCTGTTCAAGCTTGATGCGGTCAGCCGCAATCAACTGCGAAGGAGCATCGCCACGCCGCTCGACAATGACGCCCAATTGGCGCAATCGGTCTCCTGTCAGCAACAAAGAACCGTCGATAGCACCGCTGAGCGACACTGGTCCTTTACCGCTCTCTCGGCGAGCGAACAATCTCAACTCGCCGGTAATGTCGCCGATGCGCTGTGCGAGCGACACAATATGATCCAGATTGCTGCGCACTTCAGTATCCTTGCCACGTTCGCTCAACACATGCGCATTTTCGGCAAAGGAGCGCAGCGCGGCAAGTGGTTGGTTGATTTCGTGCGCAACGCCGGCCGTGATTTGCCCCAATGTCGCGAGGCGGTTGGATTGGGCAAGGTCCTCGCGCGCCGTGCGCAGCCGCGCTTCGTTCTTTTCCCGCTCGCGGGATTCGCGCACCAAGAGTTCGTTGGCGTTGCGCAATTCGGCCGTGCGCAACGTTACCTGTTCCTCAAGTTCGCTTCGCGCAGTTTCACGCAATTGACGCGCCTCGCGTGCGCGCATCCGCCACCCCATTAAGATGACGAGAATCAAGACTATGCCCAACGCGAACGCCCTGATCTCCGCACGCGCTGCTGCCAAAGCCGGTTCAATTGGTTCCAAAGTAACTACAGTCCAATTTGTTACAGGAATAGGCAAAGCGGCCGCCGCAAACAGGCTATGGCTTCGGTCTTCACTGATGCTGTGCGCGTCTGCCAATGTCAGATCTGGAGCGAGTGCCGGAGGAACGCCCTCACCATATAACCTTGCGCGCTGAATTGCGTTGGCAGTTTCAGGTGTCAGCGGTTGCGTCGCGCGGAGGCGCCACGCGGGCCGGCTGGTCATGATGATCACGCCATTGCCATCTCGGACGATGGTTGGCCCATCCTGATGCGCCCATGCCGCCTCCATAGGGCCGAACTCGACCTTCACGACGACGACGCCGTGCCGTCCCACGCGCCGTGCGAGGAATAGGCCGGGCCGCTTGCTTACGGTGCCCAAAGCGAACTGTTCTGCTGCGCCGATACGCATCGCATTGGTGAAATAGGGGCGAAAGCCATAGTCCTGACCGATAAAGCTGGTAGGTAGCTTCCAGTTGCTTGCGGCAATCGTCGTGCCATCGGCGTCGACTACATATATCACCGCCGCATCCGTATGTTCTGCGATCAACTCAAGGCGCGCATTTAGGCGGACAATGGCAGCAGGCGTTCTCGTTTCAAGAGCCGCCTGCACGTCAGGATAGTCCGCCAGCACAAGCGGTAGCAGCCTATATTTCTGCAACTGACTGGCCAGCAACCCTTGTGCTGTTGCAGCGCGGCTGGCGGCTGCGCGTTGGGCGTCATTCTTGGCAACTGAGAGCGCCCACCGATCCCCGGCAACCACGGCAACGCCAATGGCGAACACCGCCGCAAAAATCCCAATCCAATATTGCTGCGCGAATTTGACAAGCTGGAGCGCCGAGTCGCGAATGTTTTTCATTTGTGTGGATTACCACACAAATATGATATGTCTAGGCGGAAATGCGGACATACTCAAAATGTGACATTTTATAAGTTATTGATATATAACGATTTATAATAATTCACTTCAATTTGACGGCTTGACTGTTGATTTCCATTTAGAGTTGACCCTTTAGGGGCGTAATTTCCATTGAGAAGTGACCCATGTTTCAACCCTCCTCCAGCGGAACGGCTGGAGGGAA
>JAYVZY010000017.1:0-10477 GCA_043782885.1 Sphingomonadales bacterium
GTTTATAACAGCGCATTAAATCATGTGCGCAATTCAAAATTGTTGCTATAGACTCGGTTTTATAATGGGGTTGCGTTGATGTTTAAAGGGCTGAAGCCCATCGTTTACGGTGGTCGGGAAATGTGGCCGCTGATCGAAGGTGGCAAGGGCGTATCCGCGACCAATCATGCCAGTTCAGGCGCTTGGGCGGCTGCCGGCGGCATTGGTACGGTGAGCGCGGTGAACGCCGATAGCTATGATTCTGATGGCAATGTTATTCCCCAAATCTACCTGCAAGCAACACGCAAAGAGCGGCACGAGCAGCTGATAAGCTACGCGATCGAGGGCGCCGTTGAACAAGTGAAGCGGGCTTATGACATCGCATCAGGCAAAGGTGCCATCAATATCAATGTCCTCTGGGAAATGGGCGGCGCGCAGGAAATTTTGCACGGCGTTCTAGAGCGCACCAAGGGGCTGGTCACCGGAGTGACATGCGGCGCGGGGATGCCGTATAAACTGTCAGAGATCGCGTCGAGTTACGGCGTATCCTATCTGCCGATCATTTCATCCGCCCGTGCTTTCAGTGCGTTGTGGAAACGTGCTTATTCAAAGGCCGCCGATTATCTGGGGGCAGTGGTGTATGAGGATCCGTGGTTGGCGGGTGGTCATAACGGCCTTTCAAACGCCGAAGATCCGCGCGTGCCGCAAGATCCTTATCCCCGCGTGAAAGCGTTGCGGGATACGATGCGCGCCGGCGGCATTTGTGACACCAAGCCCATCGTCATGGCCGGTGGTGTTTGGAACCTCGAGGAATGGGCACACTGGATCGACAATCCCGAGCTTGGGCAGATCGCCTTCCAGTTCGGCACACGCCCTTTGCTCACGCAAGAAAGCCCCATCCCGCAAGGCTGGAAAGATCGCCTGACCACACTGAACGACGGTGATGTGTTGCTCCACAAATTCTCTCCGACCGGCTTTTATTCGAGCGCAGTCAAGACGCCGTTCCTCAAGAATCTGGAAGCTAGGTCAGAGCGACAAATCGCCTTTTCGCGCGAGGCAGCTGGCGATCACCAGTTCCAGCTTGATGTCGGTGTGAAGGGCAAAAATTATTGGGTGACGCGCAACGATTTGCTGCGCGCGCGCGAATGGTTCGGCCTCGGCTACACCGATGCGCTCAAAACACCGGACAACACCCTCGTCTTCGTCACCACGCCCGAGCGCAACATAATCCGCAAAGATCAGGCCGATTGCATGGGTTGTCTCTCGCATTGCGGCTTTTCGGCATGGAAAGACCATGATGACTTCACCACCGGCTACCTGGCCGATCCGCGCAGCTTCTGTATTCAAAAGACCCTGCAAGACATCGCGCACGGCGGCGATGTCGATGACAACCTCATGTTCGCTGGACATTCAGCGTATCGCTTCAAAACCGATCCATTTTACTCAAACGGTTTTGTGCCAACGGTGAAGCAATTGATGGATCGAATTTTGACGGGGGCTTGAGGCAGGGCCGACTGCCGCTTGCCCCCCGCGCGCCCTTCGGCTATGCGCGCCGCTTGCTCTTTCACATCATCAGGTACTTCGCATGAAAATCAACGCGGTTGAAATCAAACCCGGCAATATTCTCGAATATGAAGGCGGGCTGTGGCGCACGGTGAAGACCGCACATACCCAACCTGGCAAGGGTGGAGCTTACATGCAGGTTGAGCTGAAAAACCTGATCGATGGCCGCAAGAACAATATCCGCTTCCGCTCAGCGGAGTCGGTAGAGAAGGTGCGGCTCGATACAAGAGATTTCCAATTCCTGTTCGCTGAGGGTGAGGCGCTCACCTTCATGGACAAGGAAAATTATGATCAGGTAACGCTCGAACGCGATCTGCTTGGCGATGCTGCCGCATTCCTGTCCGATGGTATGGATGTCGTGATGGAATGTTATGACGAAAAGCCGATTTCGGTGCAATTACCGACGACGGTAGAGGCGCTGATTGTGGAGGCTGATGCAGTTGTGAAGGGGCAAACCGCGTCTTCCAGCTATAAGCCGGCCATCCTTGAAAACGGCGTCCGCATTATGGTGCCGCCACATATCGGCGCGGGCACACGGATTGTCGTTGATGTCTACGCGCAGGAATATGTGAAGCGGGCGGAGTAATGCCCGAGCTCAGGATAGTTGAAGGGCAGCTCGACGACCCCCGCGTCATAGCCCTGGTGACGCGTCATGTGAAGAATTCTCGCGCGGTATTGCCAAATGGTGCAGGCCATGCCTTTTCCGTTGACGGGTTGAAAACAACGAACATTCGATTTTGGTCAGCGTGGCTGAACGGGGAAGTCGTCGGAATCGGGGCTTTGAAAACTCTATCCACCGAACTTGGCGAAGTGAAGTCGATGCATACCACGTCAGCCGCACGGGGACAGGGCGTTGCGGGTCAGCTCCTGTCGCACATCGAACTGAATGCGCGCAGTGCCGGCCTCTCGCAATTGGGGCTCGAAACGCATCCTGGCCCCTATTTTGCTCCGGCGATTGCGCTGTACGTAAAACATGGTTTCGCTGAATGCCCGCCATTCGGAGATTATGTCCTTGATCCGAACAGTATGTTCATGACCAAAACTCTCGACTAAGGATAATTATGTCGTCCCATTCAGGCATTATGACCATCATCGATCGCGCCGCGCGCAAGGCGGGGGCGAAGCTGCGGCGTGATTTTAACGAGGTTCAGCATCTCCAGGTCAGCCGCAAAGGGCCCGCTGATTTTGTCTCGAAGGCTGATAAGGGCGCAGAGGACACCATTTATCACGAGTTGAATCATGCGCGGCCCGATTGGGCGCTGCTGATGGAAGAAGGCGGCGAGATTCCGGGTGATCCGACCAAACCGCGCTTCATCGTTGACCCGCTCGATGGCACGAGCAATTTCCTGCATGGCATTCCGCACTTTGCGATCTCCATCGCGGTGGAGGAGCCGCTGCCGAATGGCAAACGTGAGATTACAGCCGGGCTCGTCTATCAGCCGCTCACCGATGAGAGCTTTTGGGCAGAAAAGGGAAGGGGCGCTTGGTTGCAAGACCAGCGCCTGCGGGTTTCAGGGCGCCGTGATATGAGTGAGGCGCTGATCGCTACCGGCATTCCCTTCATGGGCCACGGCGATTTCGCGCAATGGTCGCGGATATTCGGGGCGATTGCACCCGAAGTTGCTGGAATCCGGCGCTTCGGTGCGGCGGCGCTTGATCTGGCTTGGGTCGCGGCGGGGCGGTTTGATGGCTATTGGGAGAGTAATCTCCAGCCTTGGGATGTGGCAGCGGGTATGCTGTTGGTGCGGGAAGCAGGAGGATTCGTAACCGATTTTCGCGGTGGCGACAAAAGTATTGAGCGGAGCGAATTTCTCGCGGGAAATGACGTGATGCACTCAAAATTACACAAATTGCTCAGCACAGCCCTTCGCTGATATTGCGGTTGGGAGCGGGGTCGCCTAAAGCCGCCCCAACGCCCCTTGGAGTATGCGAGTCATGAGCGCGGTTGCCGCTGAATATCTGCCGATTTTGCTGTTCCTGGGTGTGGCGCTTCTGTTATCCAGCCTGTTCGTGTTCCTCCCGATGGCTGTCGGTCGGCTCACTGGCGCGCACAAGCCTTCCCCGGAGAAGAATTCTGAATATGAGTGCGGTTTTCCGGCGTTTGAAGATAGCCGGTCACAATTCGATGTGCGCTTTTATCTGGTGGCGATTCTGTTTATCATTTTTGATCTTGAGGCCGCATTCTTGTTCCCGTGGGCGGTGTCGCTCAAGCAGAGCGGTTGGCTTGGCTGGGGGGCGATGATGGTGTTCCTGCTCGAACTGATCCTCGGTTACGCCTATGCTTGGAAGAAAGGTGCCCTCGAATGGGAGTAAACACGACAGCTATTGAGCATCCTGCTGCTGGGATTCAACTCGAACCCGCACTTTTCGATGATTTGAACGAGGAACTCGCCAACAAGGGGTTCATCGTTGCGTCTACCGAAGACCTCTTCACCTGGGCGCGCACCGGCTCGCTGTGGTGGATGAGCTTTGGACTCGCGTGCTGCGCGGTCGAGATGATCCACGTCAACATGCCGCGCTATGATCTGGAGCGCTTTGGTGCCGCGCCGCGCGCGTCGCCGCGCCAATCGGATGTGATGATCGTCGCTGGCACATTGTGCAACAAAATGGCGCCCGCGCTGCGCAAGGTTTACGATCAGATGTCCGAGCCGAAATACGTCATTTCGATGGGCAGTTGCGCGAACGGCGGCGGCTATTATCATTACAGTTACTCGGTCGTGCGCGGCTGTGACCGGATCGTGCCCGTGGATATTTACGTGCCCGGCTGCCCGCCAACTGCCGAGGCGTTGCTGTATGGCATCATGCAGTTACAGCGGAAGATTCGCCGGATTGGGACGTTGGAAAGATGAGCCACTCCGCCCCCGCATATGCCTCCAACGATGGCATCATCAAAGCCGCGACCAAAGCGCTCGGCAAGGATTTGCTCTCCGCCACCGAAGCGAACGGCGAAATCGCGCTGCATGTGAAGCGCGACAAGCTCCTCGGTTGCATGATGATGCTGCGCGATGAACTCCACTATCAGCAGCTTATGGAAATTGCGGGTGTCGATTGGCCGGATCGTGATCCGCGCTTTGAGGTCGTCTATTGCCTGCTCTCGGTGACGAAAAACCATCGCATCCGCGTGCATGTTGCCACCAACGAAGCTGATCCGGTGCCTTCCGTCACCACCATCTGGCCGGTCGCGGGCTGGCTGGAGCGCGAGGTGTATGACATGTATGGCGTGCTGTTCGAGGGCAACGAGGATCTGCGCCGAATCCTCACCGATTATGGCTTTGTCGGCCATCCGCAGCGCAAGGATTTCCCGCTCTCGGGCTTTGTCGAGCTGCGCTATTCTGAAGAACATAAGCGCGTGATGTATGATAAGGTGCAACTGCCGCAAGATTTCCGGTCGTTTGACTTTATGTCGCCGTGGGAGGGGGCGGATTACATCCTGCCCGGCGATGAGAAGGGGGCAGGGCAATGAGCGCCTACACAATCGACCAAGCCCCCACCACGGGCGATGAGGTCATCCAGAATTACACCATCAATTTCGGCCCGCAGCACCCTGCAGCGCACGGCGTATTGCGGCTCGTTATGGAGCTGGACGGTGAGATTGTGGAGCGGCTCGATCCACACATTGGCCTGCTGCATCGCGGCACCGAGAAGCTGATTGAGCATAAAACCTATTTGCAAGCGCTGCCCTATTTTGATCGGCTCGATTATTGCTCGCCGCTCGCGATGGAGTACAGCTATGTGCTCGCTATCGAGAAATTACTGAACCTTGAGGTGCCGCGTCGCGCGCAGTATTTGCGCGTGTTCTTTGCGGAACTCACCCGTATTTCCAACCATATGCTCAACATCGGCGCGCACATCATGGATGTCGGCGCGATGACGCCGATGCTCTGGATGTTTGAGCTGCGCGAAGATTGCCTCAATTTCTTCGAGCGCGCTTCGGGTGCGCGGATGCACTCGGCCTATTTCCGGCCCGGTGGCGTGCATCAGGATGTGCCGCTCAAGCTGCTGACCGACATTGCCGATTGGCTCGATACGCGACTGCCGCAGCTTTATGAAGATGCGATCAGCCTTGCGATTGACAACCGCATTTTCAAGCAGCGCAACGTTGATATTGGTATTGTGAGCAAGGAAGATGCGCTGAAATGGGGCTTTTCTGGCCCGATGATCCGTGGCGCCGGCATTCCGTGGGATTTGCGCCGCAGCCAGCCTTATGATGCCTATGCCGAGATGGAATTTGACATTCCGGTTGGCACAGGCCGAAATGGCGGGGGGGGCGATTGCTATGATCGCTTCATGGTGCGGGTGGAAGAGGTGCGCCAATCCGCGCGGATCATGAAACAGTGTTTGGCGAACATGCCGGATGGCCCGATTGCCAGCGATGACCGCAAGGTGGTGCCGCCCAAACGCGGCGAGATGAAGCAGAGTATGGAAGCGCTCATCCACCATTTCAAACTCTATACCGAGGGCTTCCATGTGCCTGCGGGCAGCGTTTATGTGGCGACGGAGAGCCCCAAGGGCGAGTTCGGCGTCTATCTCGTGGCCGATGGCACCAACAAGCCGTATCGCTGCAAAATCCGCCCCACCGCGTTCAGCCATTTGCAAGCGATGGACTTCATGTCGCGTGGGCACATGCTGGCGGACACGACCGCGATCCTCGGCGCGATGGACATTGTGTTCGGGGAGTGTGATCGGTGAGGAAATGGCTGTTCCTAATGTCGGCGTTTGCTTCTCAACCCACATTTGCTGACTTTCCACTGAATAAAAGACAGTCTGTTCAGGCAGAAGAGCTATTTGCAGGACTTCACGGGCACTTTCAGCAAGGGACTGAGTTTAGATTGGTACACGTAGCTTGGTTGTATAAGGGTCAATCCGCCGACCCTATTCCTGTTACTGTAACAATGGCAAAAAAATTAGTCGCAGGATGCGTTCATACTATTAGTTTGCAAGTGCAGCTTGAGTCCGAAGATTATCTGATAACATGTGCCGGGAAAAATAAGGGAATATTATTTCGGTATTCCGATGGGGATCTTGTGGTCGGAGTGATTGAGAATCCTCCGCCTATTTTCATTGTGCCCAACCCTGAGGATGTGAAAAAGTGAAGGAAAGCGTAAACCCGAAGGAAGCCGAAACCCGCGCCTGTTTCGTCATTGCGAGCGTAGCGAAGCAATCCATTTGTGGCGTGCGCGGTGCTGGATTGCTTCGTCACTCCGCTCCTCGCAATGACGGGAGGGTATAATGGCTGACGCTCAAACAATACCCAACGAAGCCGAAACCCGCGCCAAATGGGGCGCGTTCGCTTGGATGCCTGAAAGCGCCAAGGAAGCCGCGATCATCATCGCGCGCTACCCCGCAGGCCGTCAGCAATCGGCGGTCATGCCGCTGCTTGATCTCGCCCAGCGGCAGGTCGGCGCGGAAACGCGCTCGCAGGGCTGGCTCCCCGTCCCGGTGATAGAGTTCGTCGCAGCGCAACTCGGCATGCCCTATATGCGCGCTTATGAGGTGGCGAGCTTTTACACGATGTATAATCTCGCGCCCGTGGGCCGCTATCATGTGCAAGTGTGCGGCACGACGCCGTGCATGTTGCGCGGGTCTGATGATGTGCTCGCCGCGTGCAAAAATCGCGGGCTGGTGAAGGGCGCGACGACGCCCGATGGCCTGTTCACGCTCACCGAGGTTGAGTGCCTCGGTGCGTGTGCCAATGCGCCGATGGTTCAGATCAACGATGATAATTTCGAAGACCTGAGCTATGACAGCATGACAGCGCTGCTCACCGCGCTGAGCGAGGACAGACCGGTGACGGTGGGCTCGCAAATCGGGCGTCAGGCGAGCTGCCCTGATGGCGGGCCGATTGTGCTGAAGGAGTTTGTGTGATGGATGAACCACATTATGATAGCTCCAAATGGACAGGTCTAGGACGAAAGTTTACAGAGAATATGGAGCCTGCGGTCATCAGGAAAAGATCACATTTAACAATTATTGGCGGTGTTCTTAGTGTTATTTTTGGAGCATCAGCTATTTTTGTGCCTAATGTAAATGGCTCTCACACCTTTATGATTATGGGAGGCTTGATGATAGCAAATGGTTTGCGTTATGTAGCTAGTGGATATTTGAAATATAAAGCGGTTGCTCGGGAGCTATATAATGCTCGCTGATCAAGACCGCATCTTTACCAACGTCTATGGCTTTCAGCCATGGACCCTTGCCGCCGCCAAAAAGCGTGGCGATTGGGATGGCACGAAGAAACTCCTCGCGCTAGGGCCGGATGAAATTGTTGAGCAGATCAAGGCGAGCGGCCTGCGCGGGCGCGGCGGTGCGGGCTTCCCCACGGGGATGAAATGGTCTTTCATGCCGAAAGCGCCCACTGAAGTGCGGCCAAGTTTCCTTGTGATTAACGCCGATGAGTCCGAGCCGGGCAGTTGCAAAGACCGCGAGATTATCCGCCACGATCCGCATAAGCTGATCGAAGGTGCGCTGGTGGCGGGCTTCGCGATGCGCGCGCGGGCGGCGTATATTTACATTCGCGGCGAATATATCGCCGAGGCGAAAACGCTGTTTGCCGCCGTGCAAGAGGCGTATGACGCGGGGCTGATCGGCAAGAATGCTTGCAAATCGGGCTATGATTTCGATGTGTTCGTGCATCGCGGTGCGGGCGCGTATATTTGCGGTGAAGAAACGGCGATGCTGGAATCGCTGGAGGGCAAAAAGGGCCAACCGCGCCTCAAACCGCCATTTCCTGCTGGTGCGGGGCTCTATGGCTGCCCGACGACGGTGAACAATGTGGAGAGCATCGCCGTTGCGCCCACCATTTTGCGACGTGGCGCGCCCTGGTTCAAGGGCTTTGGTCGCGAGGGCAATCATGGCACCAAGCTGTTCCAGATTTCCGGCCATGTTGAAAAGCCGTGCGTCGTGGAAGAGGAAATGAGCATCCCGTTCCGCGAGCTGATCGAGAAGCATTGCGGCGGCATTCGCGGCGGGTGGGATAATCTGCTCGCGGTTATCCCCGGTGGGTCGTCGGTGCCGCTCGTCCCCGCCGCGCAGATTATGGATGCGCCGATGGACTTTGATGGGTTGAAGGCGCTTGGCTCCGGCCTTGGCACGGCGGCGGTGATCGTGATGGACAAGAGCACGGACATCGTGCGCGCCATCTCGCGGCTGTCGTATTTCTACAAGCATGAGAGCTGCGGGCAGTGCACGCCGTGCCGCGAGGGCACCGGCTGGATGTGGCGCGTGATGGAACGGATGCGGACGGGCGATGCGGACATTTCCGAGATCGACACGCTGTTTGACGTGACGAAGCAGGTGGAGGGGCATACGATCTGCGCGCTCGGCGATGCGGCGGCGTGGCCGATCCAAGGGCTGATCCGGCACTTCCGCCCAGAGATGGAGCGGCGGATTGTGGAACGCGCTGGCGGCGAGATGCTGGAGGCTGCAGAGTGAGAAATAATTCCTATGGCCTCCTCGCGGCAATCATAGCAATTGTTGCCCTGGCCCTTATTGGCCAACGCGTTGCTGCCGAGCCTCCTATAGGCTCACACATTGACCGCGCTCCCGATGTTGGGCCGAGCCGATCTGGCAATGACGCCGTGCGGGCGATGCACACATTCGCGCGCTGTGCGAGCAAGTACCGCCACTCTTCTGCATTAAAATGGCTGACTGACTTAGACCCAAAGGGCCAAGATATTTCGCGAAAGCGACTTTATAATCATATGGAATGTGAATTTCTGTTTGGTGTCGGCGGACAAGGCCTGCATATTGATGACAGTTTGTATCGCGGGGCGATCGCGGAAGCGATCTTAAAAGATGAGGGATATTTAGATCGGCGCGTTTTGGATGCTCCGCCAGCTGTTCCTCAGCGAACCTATGCCAGAGGCTGGTTTTCGATTACTGGGCGTAATCCAGTTGTAGATGAGACATCCGTTTGTGTTTCCGAGGTTTACGCTGAAGGCGTCTACAATCTCCTGCGGACTGAGCAGCCGTCGCTTGAAGAGCGGGCGGCAGTTGTCGGATTGTCCGAAGTACTCGGTAAGTGTTTGGTACAGGGAGCCGTTTTGAAAGCGGATATTCCTGCGCTTCGTGCTGCACTTGCTGAAGCTTACTTTCATCGCTTTTATGTGGCCAAGCCGGCGTCATTGATGGCACCCGGTGGTGATCGAGAATGACAGAGTTGAACAATGCCTAAAGTCACCGTAGATGGAATTGAAATCGACGTCCCCGCAGGCGCCACTGTGCTGCAAGCGTGTGAGCTGGCGGGCAAGGAAATCCCGCGCTTTTGCTATCATGAGCGGCTGAGCATCGCGGGCAATTGCCGCATGTGCTTGGTTGAGGTCAAGCCGGGGCCGCCCAAGCCGCAGGCGTCGTGCGCGCTGCCCGCCGCCGAAGGGCAGATCATCAGCACCGTGTCGCCGATGGTGAAGAAGGCGCGCGAGGGGGTGATGGAGTTTTTGCTCATCAACCACCCGCTCGATTGCCCGATTTGCGATCAGGGTGGTGAGTGCGATTTGCAGGATCAATCGGTGGCTTATGGGCGCGGATCGTCGCGCTATCCCGAGAATAAGCGCGCCGTGACCGAGAAATATATGGGGCCGATTGTTAAAACGGTGATGACGCGCTGCATCCAGTGCACGCGCTGTGTGCGCTTTGCCGAGGAAGTGGCGGGCGTGGAGGAAATCGGCGCGATTGGGCGCGGCGAGAATATGCAGATCACCAGCTATCTTGAGCATGCGGTGACGAGCGAACTTTCGGGCAATGTCGTCGATTTGTGTCCGGTTGGCGCGCTCACCTCGAAGCCCTATGCGTTTGAGGCGCGGTCTTGGGAACTGACCAAAACGCCGAGCATTGACGTGATGGACGCGGTCGGCACCAATGTGCGGATCGACAGCCGGGGCCGGGCGGTTCTCCGCGCACTGCCGCGCATCAATGAAGATGTGAACGAGGAATGGGC
>JAYVZY010000018.1:0-1740 GCA_043782885.1 Sphingomonadales bacterium
ACTTAGCGACAGATTAGGCGGCGTGTTTGACCGCTTGCGTGGTCGTGGTGCGCTCAACGAATCAGATGTCCGCACCGCGATGCGCGAGGTGCGTGTGGCATTGCTAGAGGCAGATGTCGCGCTTCCCGTCGTGCGCAGTTTCGTCGATAAGGTGACGGACAAGGCGGTTGGCCAGAATGTGCTGCGCTCAATCACACCGGGCCAGCAGGTCATCAAGATCGTCAATGATGCGCTGGTGGAAATGCTGGGCGCAGAGGCGGTGGAGCTTGACCTCGCCGTTGCGGCGCCCGCGATCATCATGATGGTCGGGCTGCAAGGCTCGGGTAAAACCACCACAACCGCCAAAATCGCCAAGCGCTTGACCGAGAAAGAGCGCAAGAAGGTGCTGATGGCCTCGCTCGACGTGAACCGTCCGGCGGCGCAGGAGCAATTGGCGGTGCTTGGAACACAGATTTCGGTCGCGACACTCCCGATCGTCACCGGTCAACAGCCTGTCGACATCGCCAAGCGCGCGCTGCAAGCGGCGAAGCTGCAAGGCTATGACGTGCTGCTGCTCGATACCGCCGGGCGTTTGCATGTTGATGATGCGCTGATGGCGGAAATGCAGGCGGTGCACCGCGAGGCTTCACCTGCCGAGACATTGCTCGTGGTGGACGCGCTCACGGGCCAAGACGCCGTCAATGTCGCCACGCGCTTTTCCGAGCAGGTTGCGCTCACCGGCATCGTCCTCACTCGCATGGATGGCGATGCGCGCGGCGGTGCGGCGCTTTCGATGCGCAGCGTCACCGGCAAGCCGATCAAGTTCGCGGGAACGGGCGAAAAGCTCGATGGACTTGAACTGTTCGATCCGCAGCGCGTCGCTGGCCGCATTCTCGGTATGGGCGACATCGTCGGGCTGGTTGAGCGCGCCGCTGAGAATATCGATGCCGCCGAAGCCGAAGCGATGGCGAAGAAGATGGAGTCGGGCAAGTTCGACCTCAACGATCTGCGCCAACAGCTTCAGCAAATGCAAAAGATGGGCGGCCTTGGCGCGTTGGCGGGGATGATCCCCGGTATGAAGAAGGCGCAAGCGGCGATGTCACAGTCCGGCATGGACGATAAGGTGCTGGTGCATATGGATGCGATCATCTCCTCGATGACCCCCAAAGAGCGCGCCAAGCCCGAGTTGATGGCGGCCAAGCGCAAAATCCGTGTGGCGAAGGGCGCGGGCGTTACGGTTCAAGACGTCAACAAACTCCTGAAAATGCATCAGGAAATGGAAGGCGCGATGAAGAAGCTCAAGAAAATGGGCGGGATGGGCGGCCTGATGAAGATGATGGGCGGTGCTGGCGGCATGGGCGGTTTAGGCGGGCTCATGGGTGGCGGCGGCATGCCCGGAATGCCTCCCGGAATGTTTAAGAAGTAACGTATTTAACCCCAAACTCAGATTAACAACAGAAAGTAGAATATCATGGCAGTTTCAATTCGTTTGTCGCGTGGCGGTTCTAAGAAGCGTCCTTATTATCGCATCGTGGTGGCCGATGCCCGTGCGCCGCGCGATGGCCAGTTCATCGAGAAGATCGGCACCTACAACCCGCTGCTCGCCAAGGATGATGCCAACCGCATCGTGCTGAACGGCGATCGTGCGAAGCATTGGCTGAGCGTTGGCGCACAGCCAACCGACCGCGTTGCCCGCTTCCTAGATGTTGCTGGCATTCGCGAGCGCGCTGTGCGCAACAATCCGAACAAAGCCAAGCCCGG
>JAYVZY010000019.1:0-1848 GCA_043782885.1 Sphingomonadales bacterium
TGAGACGGTGGATCTTGCCGTCCGCGCCTTGCACTGCAAAATCGGGAGCAAGCGCGCCAGTCACAATATGGCCGAGCGGGGTTGGATCGTCGCGCCAGACCGTGCCGATGAACGGTGCAGTTTTGTATCCCGCAAATCCGGTGGCGGCGAGCCCGCCCAGGCAGATCAAGCCGACGCGGCCCCAGTGCCGTTTTGTGGGCTGTTCTGGATTGCGTGTCTCTCCCTGTGTCATCTGGTTTCTCCTGAATTGCCAAGTCCGAGCAGCGGCCCGAACTTCGCCAACCATGCCGCCTCGTCGCCGGGCTCCGGCAAGATATGGCCACCCTCCATTACATTGCTTGTTTTAATGTCGCCAATTGAAATAATCAGATCCTTGGGCGAAACGCCGCACACGCGGATGGCGAGTGCCGAGGTCGCTTCCATCATCGCGGTCTTGACGGCTCGCTCGCGACCCGCCCGAATACTGCCTCCGATCACCATCGGCGCTGCCTTCACCCCGCCGTTGAAACCAAACCCCGCCTGGTATTCCTGAAACAAGACATTGACGAACGCCCGCCAGCCGCCCCAACCCGCCCAACTACCTTTCGACGCAGCACCATTGCCGCTGGAACCGATGACCGTGCGAATTCCGACCGCAACCAGCTCACCACTTTATCAGCTGATTGCGTCAGGCGAGATCGAAACCGTGAAGGTTGGGGCATCAACTCTGGTGGGTGTCGCCAGCTTGCGGCGACTGACCAAGACAGTAAAGCAGAGCGCGTGATGCTCACCGCGCCCCAAAATTCCCCGTCAGAGTTTTTGCACCAGAGCGCAACTGGTCGAGATAGTCTGACCAGTGTTGCATCATCGACACGCGCTCATTCCAATACTCGCCGCGCGTGTAGGCTCTCCTCACTGCATTGCTAACGGCGTGCACGAGTTGGCGCTCAATCGCGCCAGGATTCCAATTCCCCATTTCGTTGAGCAGGGTTGACGCCATTGCGCGGAAGCCATGCCCTGTCATTTCGTCTTGAGCATAACCCATCCGCCGCAGTGTCGCATTGATGGTATTTTCGGACAGAGGGCGACGTGTCGAACGCATCGAGGGGAACAGTAATGGGCTGAGCTTGTTGTCAGTCTCAATACCCGAGACTATGCCTAGCGCCTGACGTGACGGCGGCACGGCGTGGGAGCGTCGCATTCTGGTTTTGTGCGCGGGGATCGTCCAAATAGCGTTGTCGAGATCAAATTCGCTCCATTCGGCATGACGCAACTCACCGGGGCGTACAAACACATGCGGGAGCAGTTTAAGCGCCGCAGATGTCACGGAAGAGCCTTCGAAGCCGTCTATGGCCCGAAGGAGCGCACCGACCTCCTGAGGCGTTGTAATCGCCGCTCTGTGCGTCACCTTGACCGAGATGAGCGCCCCTCTGAGATCGGCGGACACGTCGCGCGTGGCGCGCGATGTGGCAATGGCATAGCGAAACACCTGCCCACAGGTGCTGCGCATCCGCTTGGCCGATTCATGACGCCCGCCTGCTTCAAACTTGCGCCGCACCGCCAGCAACTCAGGGGCGGTTATATCTGCAATCGGGCGAGGTGAAGCTTGATCGCGACCGCCGTCAGTCCCATGATGGCATCTCCATCTGAACGTCCGGCGATATACCATCATTTATACCATCAAATGGTGCGGATGATGATGGTCATCGCCAAACCAAGGGAAGCATTGTATCACACAAATATCCCAGATAACAGATGTTTTCTGGACTCCTGTGGACAGCTATGGATGGAGATTTGGAGCGGGTGAAGGGAATCGAACCCTCGTCGTAAGCTTGGAAGGCTTCTGCTCTACCATTGAGCTACACCCGC
>JAYVZY010000020.1:0-2512 GCA_043782885.1 Sphingomonadales bacterium
CTGCGCTGATGAACAGCGTTTCCACGAAATCGATTTCGGCATTGAGCTTCTCGGCGTGAATGAGCAGCTTGCCCTTATCGGCCACATCAACCTTGTTCAGAATGAGTAGCTTTGGCTCGGGGCGCTCTTTGAGCGCGGTTACAATATCCATCACCTTACTGCCAAGTCCGCCCCTTGCATCGACGACCAGCGCAATCACATCGGCGTCCTGCGTGCCGCCCCAGGCCGCTTGCACCATCGCTCTATCGAAGCGGCGTTGCGGCGCGAATATGCCAGGCGTATCGACGAGCATAAGCTGGGTAGGCCCGTGTAACGCAATCCCCATCAAACGCACACGCGTCGTCTGCGCTTTGGGGGACACAATGGCGACTTTCTGGCCCACGAGCGCATTAACCAGCGTGGACTTCCCCGCATTTGGCGCACCGATAATCGCAACAAGGCCGCAGTGTTGGGGGGTGGTCATCGCTCTAATTGCTCCAATAATGCAGCCGCCGCCGCCGTTTCTGCTTCCTGTTTTGAGGAGCCGGTTGCCGAAGCGTCGCCCGCGCTGCCAACCGATACGTTCACCGTAAAGCGCGGAGCATGCGCCGGGCCGCTGCGGTCGATGATGGTGTAGAGCGGCGTTTTGCGATTGTGCGCAGCCGCCCATTCTTGCAATGCGGATTTCGGATGGCGGGGTGCGCTGGTCTGCCCGCTCACAAAATCTGCCCAGCACGCGCGAATAAAGGCTTCCGCCGCCGCCAACCCATGATCGAGCAGAAGCGCGCCGATCAGCGATTCAGTCACATCGCCGAGCACGTTATCGCTCTCAAACGCACCATCATCACGCGCTTGTTTACCGAGCCGGAGATGCGGCTGAACCTTGAGCGCGCGCGCAACCTGCGCACAGGTCTCACCGCGCACAAGACTGTTGAAGCGTGCCGAAAGCTGGCCTTCCTTGTCATTCGGATAGGCTTGATACAGCCATTGCGCGATCACCAGCCCGAGCACGCGATCACCCAGAAACTCCAGTCGCTGATAGTCTCCCTCGCCGAAGCTGCCGTGCGTGAGCGCGCGCTCATACAATCCAAGATCACGCGGCGCGATGCCGAGAGCTTGGGTCAGCCATTCAGTCAACCCACTCAAAACTGGCTCCCGATTCTGCCCCAACGAATTTTATGTGCCCAATCGCCATTCGCATCCCAAGAGAAGAACATGAATTGGGCCCGGCCGACGAGATTCTCCATTGGCACCAGCCCAATACCGTTCTCGGCAGTTGTGAAGCGGCTGTCTTCGCTGTTGTCGCGGTTATCGCCCATCAGGAAGAGCTGGCCAACAGGCACTTTGAACACTTCTGTGTTGTCGCTGCCTTGATCACGCAAATCAAGCACGTCATAGCTGCGCCCGCCGGGCAACGTTTCTCGATAGCGCGGAAAATGGCACAGGCTCTCGCTGACCGAGAGACAGGGCTGGCCCGGTGTTGGTGTGCCCACCCAATCATCTAGCCTTTGCTTCGCCACCGGTTGACCGTTGAGAACCAATTGCCCGCCCACCATCTGCACCGTGTCACCCGGCAAGCCGATAACGCGCTTGATGAAATCGGTGCGATTATCCTGCGGCGTTTTGAACACGACCACATCACCGCGCACCGGAAGCGTGCTGAGCACACGCCCTTGAATAAGCGGCAGGCTGAACGGGAAGCTGTGCCGTGAAAAGCCATAGGGCCATTTGGTAACGATGAGATAATCCCCAACGAGCACGCGCGGCATCATTGATTCGGAGGGAATGTTAAACGGCGCGAAGAGGAAACTGCGCAGAATGAACATCGCGATGACAAGTTTCACCATGAAGTCACCAAAATCGCGCATTTCGGATTTTGGCGTCGTGTTAGCGGGTTCCGTCCGGTCGATGATCTGTGTATCAGCCATAATCGCGCGTGTGCGGGTGTGCTGCACGCGCGTCAAGTCATCAATGAGGAAAGACCCCCCGTGACCGCACTTTGGACCAAGATCGCCGCACTCCCCGAGAACACACTCGCCACCCTGTTTGCCGATGATGCCGAGCGGATCAAGCTGCTCAGCCTTGATGTTGCCGGTATTTATTTTGATTGGGCGAAGACGCATCTCACGGGTGAGATGATCACGCTGTTTGGCCAGCTTGCAAGCGCGCAAGGCTTTGAGGCGAAGCGCGACTTGATTTTTTCCGGCGGTATCATCAATCCGACCGAGGGCCGCGCGGCGGAACATACGGCCGAGCGCGGCGAGGGCGCAGTGGAGAGCGTTGCCCGTGCAAAAGCGCTTCACGAGCGCATGCGCGCGCTGATTGAGGTGATTGACGCGGGTGCGTTCGGCACCATTGAGCATGTCATTCATGTCGGTATCGGCGGCTCGGCGCTGGGGCCAAACGTGCTGATTGATGCGCTAGGGCGCGATGTATCGCGTTACGATGTGCATATTGTATCGAATGTTGATGGTGCGGCGCTCGCCGCCGCGTTCGCGCAGTGCGATCCGCACACGACGTTGCTCGCGATAGC
>JAYVZY010000021.1:0-2576 GCA_043782885.1 Sphingomonadales bacterium
GCTCACCCGCATTCGCAAGCTGCACGGTTGCGGTCTTGATGGCCGCCGTTGGCGTGACTTTCTCATCCTCAGCCGCTTTGTTGCAACCGGCAAGCGCCGTAGCGCTCAAGAGCAGACCGATCAGGGTCAGGGTACGCGTCATTGTGTCAATCCTTCAGTCCATGTCACTCTTGGGCCACCACTTAACAGTTCGAGCGCGATCAGTTGTTCTGCAGCTGTCTGATCAAGCTGGAGCAGGGCAAATTTACGGTCACGCAGGGTTTGCGAGGCAGTCTCGGCAATGGCTTGCGCAAGATCACCGCGCGCTGCTGCACGGCTGGCCGCATCGGCGCTCCGGCTGAGTGCGGGCACCTGCGCGTTCAGATCAGCGCGCTGCCGTGCCAGCACCCCAAGCGCCGACACCGTCGCCGCTATATCCGCGCGTGTCTGGAACAGCCGCGCATCGTATTCAGCATGAAGTTGTGCGCGTGTCGCATTTGCGATGGCAATCCCCCCACGATTGCGGTTCCACAGCGGCAGTGTGAAGCCAATCTGGCTCCCGATAGTTTTATTGTTCGCCGTGTCGCGCGCGCTGTTGAGATTAAGGCTCAGGTTCGGAAATTGCTGGATCACCGCTAGTCGCGCATCGGCCTCTACCGCGTCATAGCCCTTGCGCAACGCTTGCAAATCAAGCCGCCGCTCAAGCGCGTGCGCAACCAGCTGGTCATTGGCCGGGAGCGGGACGCCCGCTTCCGCCGCGCCCAATGTCAGCATCGTCTCAGGTGCAAGCCCCAGCATCCGATTGAGTTCCAGCCGGGCCGCGGCCAGATCGCGCTCAAGTACGCGCAACACATTCGCGGCATCGAGCGCTGCCAGCCGTTTGCCATCCAGATCACCGCGCGCAATATCGCCGCGTTCAGCCGCACGCGCGGCATGATCATAGAGCCCCTGTGTTGCCGCCGCGCTCGCCTGCGCCAGCGGCAATTGGGCGCTCAGTGCCACCACCCGTGCGCCTTGAAGGCGAGCGTTGCACGCCGTTTGCCACTCCGCCCATGCAATATCTGCCCGAACTTGCGACGCCAGCGCCGTGTTCTTCGCGCGTTGCGCCGCCCGCGTCCGCAGCATCGAAAGATCAAACCCCAGTTGCCCGGCCAATGCCATAAAGCCGTCGGGCCCAGAAAGCACCTTATCTGATCCGAACTGGGCTGTTGGGTCGGGCAGCAGCCGCGCCGCAAACGCCTGGGCATCGACCACCGAAGCCTTGCTCCGCAGTGCCTTCAGATCGGGATTCTCCAAAACCGCAATCACCGCCAGCGCGTTCGGCGTCAATGGAGCATTCAAATCAACCGTCTGCGGCGTCAGAAAAGGCCGCTCAATTTTTGCGGCTAATACCGAAAGCTGTGCATCCGCAGGCGCAATCGCCGTCGCCAACGGGACAGCGTGATACGACGCACAACCCGAGAGCAATGCCGTCATCGTCAATATAGTACCCGCTGCCCTCATGCTCACACTCATTTACCACTCTGGTTGATAGCTAAAAACGCTCGGCAAATATGGAGTGGGCCCCAACGGATCAGGACCCACTCCACAAACCCGCTTTAATCCGGGTGCGACCCCTCGGGTTTATTTTCTAGGATGATGCCCATCCCAGCATCTGCGCCCATCAAGGCGAGCACGAAGGCCGACAATAAGATAGGTTTCATAGCATATACTCCGGAAGCGTAAGTGCCTCATAACACTCTTCTAGCAGTGTCAACCTTCGGCCGAGATTACGGGAACGTTGGGAATCCCCAATTCGCAGAAAATTACCCTTAAACACACACGCTTCAGCCACCGACGAAAAGAATGAATATCCGGGGAATATCGTCTGCGCCATCATGTATAAACTAACCATAAATTCGCATGGGGGCTAGGGCAATGGTTATGGTTGCCGCACCACCGATGCGCGTGGCGATCTGCGCGAAGGGGATGAATGTCGCAAAGATTGCCGCCGCACTTAGCAAGGCAATCATCGCCGAGATGTCCGTTGGCGGCTTGCCGAGCCCAATAAACGCCCCCAAAATCAGAATCAGATAAATCGGCAAAGAAATGATGCCGACCGCAAAAGTATGTTTTTGATCAGGAGCGTCCGTCGTCGCTCGATCGCTGATTGTCGTTTCCAACATTACCCGTCCTATTTGTCTTTTTATCGACTACAATTCTCAAAATATTTGAAAGATCATCCGGCTATCGACCACATTTGGTCGGGTCACCTGTTGGAAATATCCTCATTTGCTGATTTTATTGGGTGAATAAGTCAACACAGTGAAGCTATCGTCATAGTACCCATTCGGGTAAAAAGGTGACGGCCCCGTGTTGACCTTCAGGAGAGGATCAACGACGCCTTCGGCCGTCACAGTGAACACTTTTTGCGCCGCTTCGTCATACGCCATTGTGCGCGCATTCGGGCGCGTGGTGACCGCTTGCAGCATGTGGTAATGGTCGGCATCATCTTGGTGATAGACCACGATGATTGCATCCACGCCATTGGTCGTGATAATATTTTGGCGTTTAGCGTCATAAACCACGCCATCATTCCCGCGCCCGAGATCAAGTGT
>JAYVZY010000022.1:0-2855 GCA_043782885.1 Sphingomonadales bacterium
TGCCAGCATGTCCCAACTCACGCCCTTATGCTTAAATTCGGGCAGAATGGCAGTAGCGATCTCGCCTATTTCCAGCTTCTCGTCGCATGCGAGCATTGCGGTTGCGATGATTTCAGCCTCATCATCGATAAAGGCCAGAAAATTCTCAGTGCGGTGATGATCGGTGGTTGTCATCGTCACGAGGCGATCATGCCCAACCTCCTTAATTGCTGTGAGAAACCGAAAGCGCATATCCGCAGCCGAAATCTGGCTAAAAAACTTTGCCAGTGCCGCCTCATCAGACGGACGAGATGGCCGGACTTGGAATATAAACCCCGTACGGGTTGTCAGGTCAGTGCTCTTTGTCTTTTTGGCCCCAGTTTCAGCGCTCATCATCATGTTCCAATCGGTAAAATTTTTTGTCACAAATCCAATGCCAATGTGCCACAGAGATACTAGCCTCGGAAAATACCTATGGACGGATGCGCACATGAGCCAGTCGGAGGCGCGAGGCATGGTATTTCTCAGCTCACGGCCTTACCTATGAGCTATGGATATACTCTCACGTCGTAGCCTCATTAAACTTAATGCAGCGGGAATAGTGCTTGCCGTTACTGGGCGCGCTTTCGCGTCACCGTTTGCGGGCATGCCTTCAAGCTCGCCCTCGTCCGCATTGATGAGCCGCGCACGTGCAGCGCTTGCACAGCATCAGGGCCGCTTGCCGCACAGTGACCGGATTGGCATCGCTGACTTTTCTCGCCCATCACACGCTCCGCGATTTTTCATTGTTGATATGTCCAGTGGCCAAAGCAGCGCGCATCTTGTTTCGCATGGGAGGGGCTCAGACCCCGCGCATACCGGCTGGGTCAAGAGCTTTTCTAATGAGTCAGGCTCATTCGCTTCATCTTCAGGTGCATATGCCACGGGTGAGACATATATAGGCGGACATGGCCGCTCAATGCGGTTGGCCGGCCTTGATGCGACAAACAGCAACGCTGAAAGTCGTGCGATCGTTGTTCATGCAGCATGGTATGTCTCGCCTGATATGGCGCGCAACACTGGCAAGCTTGGTCGAAGCGAAGGCTGCTTTGCTGTCTCCAGCGAGAGTCTTGAAACTGTGCTTGGGCAACTCGGCCCTGGCCGCTTGCTCTACGCCGATAAGGCTTAGCGCAAGCGGATCGTGGTCGCGTGCTTCGGATAGGGCGCTACACCAGCCGGATCAGCAGGCTCCCCTGCCAGCTTTGTTGCCAAACCATGATTAATGTCACGGTGGTGTGCCTCATCGTCGCGCACGACCAGCACAACATCACGCAAGGTCGCATCTTTTGGCAGTTTCCAATAATGTTTAGCAATCTCCGGTGCCGACACATTGACCGAGCGGCCGTCATCAATTTCCTTGAGATAAAGCGTGTAACTGATCACCGCCTCTTCCTCAAAATAGCCGACTACGCGGTGCGCTGTCCGCGATGAAATGAGATAGAGCAGCGAAAAACCGAAGAGAAACCCGCCCTGCACCAGCAAAATGACTGCCCGCTCAAACCAAGTCGGCTTGGCTATCTCGATGAACGTCATCAGGTGCATTCGCTCATTCTCCGCCTCTTCCATCAGCGTGCGAATCCAACCGTCATCATCTTTCATCCGGCGCAGACAATTGAGGTGGGTGATCATCGCTCCGACCATTCCGGGCACCGCAGCCACGGTTTCCAGCACAATGGCGCGGTGGCCATATCGCTTGGCAAAAAACGTGTCAGCGCAAAAACGAAGGAGTTTGGTAAAGCCCAGCGCAAACTTATCTGAGAAGCCGTGCGGGATGTGGTGAACATCAGGCTGGGCTGCACGCTCTTCGGAAAGCGCTTGATCAGTCGGCGAGAGTATTGAGTTTGCCATTTTATTTGTCCTTTTGAGAAGAGTAACTTCGCATCGGTGGCACTAAACGGACGTTCCGCGTTGATTGGGATGTTCGAACATTAGAGTTTAACCTTGTTGAGCCGCAGCGCATTGAGCACCACGGTGAGTGATGATGCCGCCATCGCGGCACCGGCAAACATTGGCGAGAGCAACACACCCCAAGCGGGATAAAGCACGCCCGCCGCAACAGGCACACCCACACCGTTAAATAGGAATGAGAAGAGGAGATTCTGGCGAATATTACGCATCGTCGCCTTCGCAAGTCTGCGCGCACGGACGATGGCCGAAAGATCGCCTTTGGTGAGTGTGATGCCCGCGCTCTCAATCGCGACATCGGTGCCGGTGCCCATTGCAAGACCAACATCGGCCGCGGCGAGCGCGGGGGCATCGTTGATCCCATCACCCGCCATCGCGACGCGTGCGCCTTGGGCTTTGAGTTCGCCGATGATCCGCGCTTTATCCTCGGGCAGTAATCCTGCGCGCACCTCATCAAGCCCGCCTACCGCGCGTGCCACAGCCTCGGCGGTTTTGGCATTGTCACCGGTCAGCATGATAACGCGCAGGCCTTCGGCGCGCAGCGCATCGATGGACGTTTGTGCATTCTCGCGCACCGGATCAGCAACCGCCAACAGACCCGCGAGCGCGCCGCCAACCGCGACGAGCACGACGCCGGCACCTTTGCTCCGATGTGCATCTGCCAATGTGCGCAAAGGCTCTGGATCAAGCCCTAAGCGCTGCATTTGCGCCTCATTGCCGATAACAACTATCTGCTCGCCGACTTGCGCACTCACGCCTAAGCCGGTTTGCGACGCGAAATCGGACACCTCGCCCAATACCAGCTCGCGAGACCGTGCGGCCGCAACAAGCGCCTGTGCCAGCGGATGCTCGGATTGAGCTTCCACCGCTGCCACAAGTGCGAGAAGCGCATCCGCTTCAAATTGTGGAAACGGCTCAACCGCGATCAAGCG
>JAYVZY010000023.1:0-6375 GCA_043782885.1 Sphingomonadales bacterium
CTTATCCCGCGCGCAGTAGAAGCGCTCGGCAAGCTTGATATTCTCGTCAACAATGCCGGTGTGACGCGCGATAATCTGGTTATGCGGATGAAAGACGAGGAGTGGGACACCGTCATCCGCGTCAACCTAGAGGCTGCCTTCCGGCTCATCCGCGCAGCCTCGAAGCCCATGATGAAGGCGCGCTTTGGGCGGATCATCACGATCACGTCGGTCGTCGGCACCACAGGCAATCCGGGCCAAGCGAATTACGCCGCCTCAAAAGGTGGCCTCACCGCAATGTCGAAAGCGCTGGCGCAAGAATTGGCCTCACGGCAAATCACCGTCAATTGCGTCGCGCCCGGATTTATTTCATCCGCGATGACCGATGCGCTACCTGATGCACAGAAAGAAGCGCTCACCAACCGCATTCCTGCCGGTAAACTCGGCGAGGGCGCAGATGTGGCGGCGGCGGTCGTCTATCTCGCCAGCCACGAGGCAAGTTATGTAACCGGCCAGACCATTCATGTGAATGGCGGGATGGCGATGATTTAACTCCGCTCTTGCCACCCTGCCCCCTTCATATTAGGGGGAGATCTACACCTAGGGCTTCCAGCGTATAAAGAAGGATATTTTATGAGCGATACTGCTGATCGGGTAAAGAAAATCGTTGTCGAACATCTTGGTGTCGATGCTGAGAAGGTCACCGAAGAAGCAAGCTTCATCGACGATCTTGGTGCCGACAGCCTCGATATTGTTGAGCTGGTGATGGCCTTTGAAGAAGAGTTTGGCGTGGAAATCCCTGACGATGCTGCTGAGAAAATTGGCACCGTCAAAGATGCGATCACCTATATTGACGCGCACAAAGGCTGATCAGACGTTTATCGCTCAGTGCCAGCTGTTACGGCGGGTCTTGATTGATCAGTATGAGGGATTAATGCGGCTTCTTGGCATCGTGCTGAGAGGCCGCTTTGGCATTCAGATGTTTCGGAGATGATTATGCGCCGTGTTGTTATTACTGGTCTGGGGTTGGTCACGCCATTGGGTGCGGATGTCGAGACTGTCTGGGCCAATTTGCTTGCAAGCAAATCGGGTGCTGGAAAAATTACGCGCTTTGATGCGTCTGAGTACAAGTGCCAAATCGCGTGCGAAGTAAAGCCCGCCGATCATCCTTATGGTTTTGATCCAGGCAAACGGGTCGATCACAAAGTTCAGCGGCAGGTTGATCCATTCATTGTGTATGGGATTGATGCTGCGGGACAGGCGCTCGAAGATGCTGGGCTAACCGATATGAGCGAGGCTGAGCGTTTTCGTGCTGGCTGCTCGATCGGCTCAGGGATTGGTGGGCTGCCGGGCATCGAGATCGAATCGCTCGTGCTCGCCGAAAAAGGCCCGAGCCGCGTCTCGCCACACTTTGTGCATGGACGCTTGATTAACCTCATCTCGGGGCAGGTCAGTATTAAATATGGGCTAATGGGCCCAAATCACGCCGTCGTCACCGCTTGTTCTACTGGCGCGCACTCAATCGGCGATGCTGCCCGGATGATCCGAGATGACGATGCTGATGTGATGCTGGCGGGTGGCGCTGAATCGACTATCTGCCCCATCGGCATTGCCGGATTTGCTCAGGCGCGCGCGCTCAATTGCAGCTACAACGACGCGCCAGAGAAGGCCAGCCGCCCCTATGACAAGGGCCGCGACGGCTTTGTGATGGGTGAAGGCGCAGGTGTGCTCGTGCTCGAAGAATACGAACACGCCAAGGCACGCGGTGCCAAGATTTATGCCGAAGTCGTCGGTTATGGCCTATCGGGCGACGCTTATCACGTCACCGCGCCCCACCCCGAGGGCAAGGGTGCCGAACTGGCGATGCTGATGGCGTTGAAAAAGGCTGGAATGGGGCCGGGCGATATTGATTATGTCAATGCTCATGGCACGTCGACAATGGCCGACACCATCGAACTGGCCGCAGTGAAACGTGTGCTGGGGCCTGATCTCGCAGGCGCATCGATGAGCAGCACCAAGAGCGCGATCGGCCACCTTTTGGGCGGAGCCGGGGCGGTTGAGGCGATCTTCTGCGTTCTTGCGATCCGCGACCAGATCGTTCCGCCCACATTGAACCTCGATGATCCTGACGAAGGCACAGAGGGCGTCGATCTCGTCCCGCATGTCGCTAAAAAGCGTAAGGTGCGCGCGGTGCTGAACAATTCATTTGGATTTGGCGGCACCAACGCCAGCCTCGTGATGCGCGCGCTTTAAAATGACCAAACGCCTCGGCTGCCTTGGCGTCATCCTGCTCGTCGTTGCCGCAATCTGGAGCTTCTCAGCGTGGCGCGGCAGCGGCCCCGCCGAAACCGCACTACGGGTGAGCATCCCGGAGGGTGCATCACTCCGCTCGGCAGCACGCGTGTTGGCAGAAAAAGGCGCGATCCGTTCGGCAACTGGTTTTGTGCGTTTGGCAAAGGTGTTCGGTGGCGGTGAGGCGATCAAATCGGGCGAATACCGCTTCAAAGCACATGAAAGTGCTGCCGATATTCTCACCCAATTGCAGGGCGGCAAGACAGTGCAGCAGCTCGTCACCATTCCCGAGGGGATGCCAAGCGTGATGGTGCGTGATCGGCTGATGGCTGAAAAGGATTTGATCGGCGAAGTGCCGGTTCCGACCGAAGGGTCTGTCCTGCCCGACAGCTATGCCTTCGATGCGGGCGAAACCCGCGCCGCCGTGCTCAAGCGGATGCAGGCAGCAATGACTAAAACACTGGCCGAGCTCTGGGATGCACGAGACGCCAGCACCGTCGCCAAATCGCCAGAGCAGGCGATCACCCTCGCCTCTATCGTCGAGAAAGAAACCGCACTGGCGAGCGAGCGCCCTTTAGTCGCGGGGGTTTACAGCAATCGGGTGAGGCGGGGTATGAAGTTACAGGCTGACCCGACGGTGATCTACCCTGTGACCAAAGGCCGCCCGCTTGGCCGCCGCATCCGCAAATCGGAGCTTGCGGCCGATAACGGCTACAACACCTATCTCAAGCCCGGACTGCCTGCTGGGCCGATTGCCAATCCCGGCAAAGCGTCCATCGCCGCCGTGCTCAATCCGGCGGAGACCAAGGCGCTCTTTTTCGTGGCCAATGGCAAAGGTGGGCATGTTTTCTCCGAAACCAACGAGGGGCAAAACGCCAATGTACAGAAATGGTTTGCTCTGCGCCGTGCACGTGGAGAGATGTAGCGCGGTTCGTTAACCGGCGCCCTGCACCATAGCATCAATGTCTTCCGGCCCGACCATTTCCCAGCGTTCGGCGCGGCGGCACAATACAAAGCGATAATACAGATAACCGGCAAGATATTGACCAATGGCAACGAACAAAGACGGCCGCCCCGAATCAGGATCGAGCCACAGCACCGCCACTTCACCGCAAATAATGAGGATGCCGATTGCCGGAATAAGCGGGAAGAGCGGCGTCTTATACGCATGGGTGCCAGTGCGGCCACTCCTGCGCCCTGCAAATATCCCCCATATGTAAAAAGTGGTGATGACGGTAAAGCTCCCTGACAACATCAATATCTTAAATTTAAGGCTGATAAACGTCGCAAGCGCTGTCGTCACACCGATGAGGAGCAGCGCAATCCACGGAGCGTCCGTCTTCGGAATGAGGCGCATCAGCGCGCGGTTAATCGGTGGCGCAAACAATTTGGTTCGCCCCATTGAGAACAAATTGCGCCCGATGCCAATAAAACCAGCCAGGCAGGCATTAAAAATGGCGATGGCGATCGATAATGAGACCAGCTTCGATCCGGTCTCCGAGAGATACTGACTCAGGAACGTCTCGAATGGTGCCGAACTGCTCAGCACGGCTTTCAAATCGCGCGCACCAATTATGGTGCCAATGACCGGCAATGTTTCCAACACCACCGTAATGAGGAAGCTCCACATGATGATCCGCCCGATGGTGTTTGGGCGCTTCATATCCTCACTGAACATCAGTGCCTGCGACGATCCCGCTATCGCCCATGATGCACTGTTCGTCGCGATGCCGAGCGTAGCAATGCCAACAATGGCCCACGCACCGTTTTCAATGTGGGCGGGGTGCAAAATCATATGGTGCACGCCGGGCTGAACGTGAAACAGGCCGAGGCCCGCAACCAATAACAATGCCGAAATTTCGATTAGCATGAACGCGCCGGTAATGAGCTCGCTTGATCGAATGTTGAGCATCGCCACCGCCGTGATAACCGCGACTGTGGTCATGGTGACAGTATTGTCATCAATCCCCGGCAGCAGTGGGCGCAGATAGATCGCAATCCCGATCGCCGATGTGTTGAGAAACATCGGTATCGTGAAGATACTGGCGATATAGGTGGTGGCCCCCGCCCAATCGCCGATTGCATGACCGATCGCAGCATAGTCATAGCCCGCTGTGGGATAGGCAGCACCGAGTTCAGCGGACATCGACGTTTGGCAATAATTGATCAACCCGCCGAGCAGAAACGCAAGAATCGCGCCAGTTCCCGCCTGCTGCACAATCGATGCACCGGATACGAAGATTGAGACGCCTGGTGAGAGCACCGAAAGTGTCAGAATGATAACGCCAAGCCCAGTCAATGAGCGCGTGAAGGATTTGGGAGCAACGGGTTCGAGCTTTTCGGGTTCGTTCATATTTTCCCCTTACGTATCGGGACAGTGCTAGGCGGTGCGGCACTGGCGCGCAATGAGCTTTGCGTTAAACCCGCAATCCAGCCATTTCGTCCAGACCCAGCATGATGTTGAGGTTCTGCACCGCGGCGCCCCCCGCCCCCTTGCCCAGATTATCGAGGGCCGCAACGAGACGCACTTGTGATTTTGCCGCGTTCATGAGCACGAAGACGTCGAGCCGATCCGTCCCCGCCGCATGCTCCACCGTGAGATGTGGACCGTCAAAAGGATCAACAAAATGCACGAGGCGTGAAGCGCCATATGCGCTCAGATAACAGCTTCGAAGCGAGTCGACAGTCGGCCAAGTTGACAGAGCGGCCAGCGTCAGGGGGACCTCCACCAGCATGCCACGATACGTATTCGCCACAGCGGGCGTAAACAAAGGCGCGTGCGCAAGGCCGCAATGCACCTGCATTTCAGAAACATGTTTATGGGCCAAGGTGAGCGCGTATGTCCGCCAAGCAGTGCTGGCCGCACCGCTCTCAAATTCTGCGATCATCGCCTTACCACCGCCAGAGTAGCCCGATACGGCGTTACAGCTCAGAAAAGCGTCCGAGGGAATCAGGCCTGCGCGCACCAGCGGTGCAACGAGCGCAATAAACCCGGTCGAATAGCAGCCAGGATTGGACACCCGCATTGCGTTCGCGACGGCAGCCCGTCCTACCAGTTCCGAGAGACCAAACGTCCAGCCCTGAGATGTGCGATGAGCTGTGGAGGCATCTATGACGCGCGTGTGGGAATTGTCGATGAGCGCCACCGCCTCTCGCGCCGCATCATCGGGCAGGCACAAAATAGCCACATCCGCTGCATTCAGCGCATCTCGACGCGCGGTGGAGGACTTGCGCTGCGCATCATCCAATGCAATCACATTGATTTCTGTGCGTGCAGCCAGTCGCGCATGAATTTCCAACCCCGTCGTTCCAACAGCGCCATCGATGAATACAGCGTAGCTCATGACATCCGCTTTCGGCCAATCACCGGCTGAGGATATTTCTCCGTAATCCGCGCGATAACGGTGGCGAGCGGTTCAACCACCGTTGCGTGATGATAACCCGTCGCATGAACCATATCGGCGCTATTCATCATGATACCAACATGGCCCGGAAAAAAGATGAGGTCGCCCCGTTGCAACGGCTCATCGTCTACGAGTGCGCTGCCCAGCGCGACCATTTGCTGATCGGCATCGCGTGGAGCCGAAAGCCCAACCGAAGCAAGTGACACCTGCACGAGGCCGGAACAATCAATGCCCGCCTTGCTCCTTCCACCCCACAAATATGGAGTTCCAACGAATGTTTCTGCCGTCTTCACATAGTCTGCGCTGTGAATTTGCGGAGGCAAATTCTCTAGATCACCAAGATGTACCGCCTCTACATACCCAACATAATGATCATGAACGCAATATCCCCACGCCCATTCCCCCGTCACATCCAGCACCGCAAAGCGCTCTCCTGACCGGAGCTCAGAAACCATAACGGCATCTTTCTGAGGTTTCGCATAAACGCCAGTGCGAGCTGTGCTAACGGATTTCAGCGCGGGCTCCGCGTAATGTGGCACAAATACCTTACCAGCGAGCGCCGCATCCGCCAAATCGCCACGCACTGCATTTATCCGACGATCAAGCGCTTTGGATTCTGCCAGAAGCTGAAAAGTGGGTCTAGCAGGCACAGTCATAACTGTTGATGAGTATAAGGTATGGCGCGGAAAACGCAATGGCG
>JAYVZY010000024.1:0-1833 GCA_043782885.1 Sphingomonadales bacterium
GCCGCAGCTTTGCCGACCCAACCGCGCTCGATTTTGCGTTAATCGAAAAACCCTTTATCGTGCCCCCTCCCGCCCCGACGGAAATCAAAGCGAAACCCAAGAAACACAAGGTTGCGACGGAATGAAACGTCGTGCACGGCGCGCCCGCTTTGATCGCGAGCCCAACAGCTTCAAAATTGCTTGGTTCCCGTGGATCACGGTGATGCTTGCCGCGATGGTGCCCATTTTGCCGTTCGTCGTCATTGCGCCGATCAGCCCACCTTGGGGATTCATGCTTTTCTTGGCGTGGCGGCTTATCCAACGCGAAGTGTGGTACCCGTGGGCAGGTGCGGCGCTCGGCTTCTATGATGACATGTGGAGCGGGCAACCACTCGGGTCGTCAATCTTGATCTGGTCGCTCACATTGTTTGCGCTTGATCTGGTCGACCGACGCATGTTGTGGCGTGACTATTGGCAAGATTGGGCTTTGGGAACAATTGGCTGCGTTCTCGCCCTTTCAGCGGAGCTCTGGATCGCCAATCAAACTGGCGGCCACACCCGTGTGATTCATATTATACCACAGATCGCACTCTCGATACTGGTCTTCCCGTTGGTGATGCGGCTCTGCGCGCGTGCCGACCAATGGCGCTTTTCATAATGGACGTACCGGGCAAGATCGTTACTGAAGCACAACAAAAATTCAGTTTCACGCGGCGCGCCTTTGTGTTGCGCGGTGCCCAAACAGCCGTTGGTGGGCTCCTGCTGGCACGGATGGGCTGGCTCTCCATTATCGAGAGCGAGCATTTCCAAACCATGTCCGAGAGCAACCGGGTCAATCTCTCACTCATCCCGCCACGACGCGGCTGGATCGTTGACCGTAACGGCAAGCCGCTTGCCCTGAACCGCACCAGCTTTCGAGTAGACGTTATTCCGGATCGGATGGTCGATAAGGACAAGACAATCGCCGCGCTCGTCCAAATCCTGAACCTGACGTCCGACGATCAGGCGAAGATCACCGACAGCCTCGCTGATGCAGCGGGGTTCCAACCCGTTCAAATCGCTGACAACATGAGCTGGGAAGCGTATGCCGCCTTAAGCATCCGCGCGCCTGAGCTCCCCGGAATTGCTCCCGCTCAGAGCTTTTCACGCTTTTACCCAAGTGGTGCAGCAGTAGCACATTTGCTCGGCTATATCGGATCTGCGTCCGCAAAGGAGTATGAGGAAACCCGCAACCCTTTGCTGATCACGCCGGGATACAAAGTCGGCAAAGACGGAATCGAGAAGATCATGGAGGCGAAACTGCGCGGCAAGCCCGGCGCGCGACGCACTGAGGTTACGGCGCGCGGCAAACTGGTGCGCGACCTTGCCAATCGACCCGACATTCCGGGGCAAACGCAACGGCTGACGATTGATGCTGACCTGCAAGACTATGTCTCGCGGCGGCTTGGGCCTGCTTCTGGCGCGTGCAGCATTCTTGATTGCATGACCGGTGACGTCCTCGCGCTCTCATCGATGCCCGCGTATGATCCGAACAGTTTCACTGCTGGCATCGCAAAATCTGAATGGGCGATGCTGTCCGGGAATGATCATATCCCCTTGGCCAATAAGGCATTTCAGGGGCTTTACCCTTCGGGCTCAACGATCAAGCCGATGATGGCGCTCGCGTTGCTCCAAGCGGGGATCCAGCCGGATGATCATGTCGTCTGCACCGGGAGTTATCGCGTCGGCAACAGCATATTCCACTGTGATAAGCGCACCGGGCATGGCGCAATCTCGATGCACAATGCCATCGTCCATAGTTGCGACATCTATTTCTATCATATGGGCCGAACCATCGGCATCGAGCGCATCGCG
>JAYVZY010000025.1:0-1699 GCA_043782885.1 Sphingomonadales bacterium
GGCCAACACCCTGACACCGGCGAGGAGATCAACCGCAAATCGGGACGTTTCGGGCCTTATGTCGAGATGGGCGAGGGCAAAGACGCCAAACGAGCCTCGATCCCCAAGGACGTGCCGGCAGAAGACTTCGGACTCGATTGGGCGGTCAAGCTCCTTTCGCTCCCGCGCACTATCGGCACGCATCCGGAGAGTGGCGAGCCGATTACTGCGAGCATCGGCAAATATGGGCCGTATCTGACGCACGCGGGCAAATATGCGCGCCTCGCCAGCACGGCAGAGGTTTTTGAAACCGGCATGAACACAGCCGTGGTTAAACTCGCGGAGGCTGCGGCAGGCGGAGGCCGGGCGCGCGGCGCCGCGAAGGAGCCGCTCAAACGCTTTGATAAGACCAACGACAGCCCTGAGATCAAGTTGCTCGAAGGCCGCTTCGGCGCTTATGTGACCGATGGCGAAACCAACGCGACGCTTCCCAAATCAGCTGATATTGAGAGCTTTACGCGGGAGGATGCCGAAGCGCTGATCGCGGCGCGAATCGCCAAGGGGCCAGGGAAAGCTAAGCCGAAGAAGAAGGCTTCGATCAGGAAGCCCGTCGCCAAGAAGGCACCCGCGAAAAAAATAGCGGCGAAAAAAAAGGCGGACGCGAAGGCCGAGTAATGCAGCAGCGGCCGGTATCACCCCGGCTCTGGCGCGCCAACCGTGCCGATTGATTTGTCCACCAGTCCCGATCGGAGCATCCCGAGATAAATCGCGATGCCCGGCAAGCTGAGTAGCGCAGTGAAGATGTAGAAATTGAAATAGCCCAGCCCTTCGATCAACGAACCGGCGGAGCCCGCTGTCGCAAACCGGCCGATGATCGCCGCCGCTGATGAAAGGAGCGCGAACTGGCTGGCGGTGTAATTCAGGTTACACAGCGCAGAGAGATAGGCGACCATCACCACACCGCTCACGCCCGCACCGAAATTCTCAAAGCCGTTGACCGCCATCATCGCCGGCATATTGTGGCCGATAAGCGAGAGGATGCCGAAGCCAAAATTGACGCAGGGCATGAGGATCAGCGAGATCAAGACTGAATATTTGAGGCCAATCTTGGCGTAAATCACACCTCCGACAAAAATTCCCACAAATAACGCAGCCAGCCCGACCCACACATCGCCGTAAAGAATTTCGGGTTTTGTATAGCCCAGCGTGTGGAAGAGGTCGCGCACCATGAGGTTCGACATCGTGTCACCGATTCGGCTGACGAGCACGAACGCAAGCACCACCCATCCGCCCTCACGCCCCAGAAACTCAACGAACGGCGACGCAAGGTTTTTGAAGAATGAGATGAAGCCGTTTGTCGGTTTTGGCGGCAGACGGCGCGACGGCTCACCCATTACAAAGCTCGCCAGAATAGCGGGCAGCACGAAGACCGCGCACGCCATATAAGCGAGTGTCCAATTGCTGCGTGTCGCGACATAGAGCGCGAGCGAGGCGGCGAGTGTTGCCCCCAAGCGCCAGCCGTATTGGCTCATCCCCGCGCCCGAGCCGAGCTGATGCGGCGCGAGCAGCTCAATGCGGTAGGCGTCAATCACAATATCGAAACTCGCGCCACAGAAGCCGGCAATCAGGGCGTCAATCGCCAGCGTGCCAATGGCGCTGTGTGGATCGGGCAAGGCCAAGTTAAACAGCGCCAGCGCAGTCGCAATGCCTGTGACCAGCA
>JAYVZY010000026.1:0-2474 GCA_043782885.1 Sphingomonadales bacterium
ATCACATCAACCTGCAAAAGCCCGGTGATTGTGCGCATCCACAAGCAATCATCCTGAACGAGAAGGTCTGCCGCTTCCACCAATTCAATGCCGATGTTATCCGCGAGGAAACTATGCTCATAATATGCGGAATTATACTGACCTGGGGTGAGGATAACACACACTGGATCGCGCGTGATGTGCGCTGGCGCGCAGTTGCGTAGCATCTCATGCAGCAAATCTGGATAACTATCGACAGCGGCTACCCGAAAGCTGCGAAACAATTCCGGGCACAGCCTGATCATCGCTGCCCGATTTTCGAGCATATACGACACACCTGATGGCGTGCGAACATTATCCTCCAAAACCCAGAAATCATCGGCAGAGGTGCGCACCAAATCAATCCCCGCGATGTGCGCCCAAACATCGTGCGGTGGGCGCACGCCAATCATCTCCTTGCGGAACTGGGGGTTCGTCAGGATAATGTCAGATGGGATTACCTTGGCACTCAGGATGCGTTGATCGCCATAAATATCCGCCAAAAAGGCGTTGATTGCAGTAATCCGCTGGGTGAGCCCCGCCTCCAATCGCCGCCATTCTTTGCCCGTGAAAATACGCGGAACAATGTCAAACGGGATAATCCGTTCCGTTGCGGCATCGTCTCCATAAACTGCAAAGGTAATGCCAAGCTGGCGGAAGGCGTTCTCAGCAGCCTGTTGGCGACGATCAAGTTCCGCATGCGACGTATTCACAAGCCAATCCGTCAGCGCGGCCATTTCACGCCGCGCGTGATCGCTCCCCGCATCACCATAAACTTCATCGAAGCACCGACTCACCATAGATCAAAGTCTGCGCGATTTTGTTGCGCTGCACAAGGTGTGAATTGCTGTGGTGGGCGCTGACGGGCTCGAACCGCCGACCCTCTCGGTGTAAACGAGATGCTCTACCAACTGAGCTAAGCGCCCCATATTCGGGAATGGCGGCTTTACTGGGTTTTGGCGCGGGGTCAAGGGGGCGTGATCAGATCACTAACCTGCGAAGAGTGCCGCCCAGCCCGCCTCATCAATCACGTTGATCCCCAGTTCTGCAGCTTTTTTGAGCTTAGACCCAGCGCCAGGCCCTGCAACCACCAGATCCGTCTTGGCGGATACCGACCCCGCCACCTTCGCCCCCAAGGCAAGTGCTTGCGCCTTGGCCTCATCGCGGCTCATCGTTTCAAGGGTACCTGTGAACACCACGGTTTTGCCGGTGACGGCGGAAGTGCGGGTGGTGTTGATGAAAACGGTGGGTTGGACTTCGCTCAGCAAATCATCCCACACTGCGCGATTATGCGCATCCGCGAAAAAATCGATCAGCGATTGCGCCACCACAGGCCCGATGCCTTCTACGTTGGTGAGCGCCTCAACCGCGCCCTGCCCCGCCGCCGCAGCAATCGCCTCCACTGTACCGAATGCGCGCACCAAATCGCGCGCCGTGCCCGCCCCCACATGCCTTATGCCGAGCCCGAACAGAAAGCGCTCCGGTGCGGGGCTGCGCTTGGCCTCGATGCTCGCCATCAGGTTCGCCACCGACTTCTCCTGCCAGCCCTCGCGTTCGAGCAATACCGCGCGATGCGTGTGCAGTCGGAAAATATCGGCGGGGTTGTGCAACCAGCCCACATCAACGAATTCAACAATCGTCTTTTCGCCCAGCCCCTCAATGTCCAGGCCGCCGCGCGAGACGAAATGCTGAAGCCGACCGATGCGTTGCGCGGGGCAAATGAGCCCGCCCTCGCAGCGCACATCAACCTCGCCCTCCTCACGCACCGCGTTCGATCCGCATTCGGGGCAAACCCTCGGGAACACGAACGGTGCCCGCTCCTCGTCGTGCGTCAGCACCGTCACAATCTGTGGGATCACATCCCCCGCGCGCTGCACCACCACGCGGTCGCCCACGCGAACGCCGAGCCGCGCGATCTCGTCCTCATTGTGCAGCGTCGCGTTGCTCACCACCACCCCGCCGACGGTAACGGGCTTGAGCCGCGCGACGGGCGTGAGTTTGCCCGTGCGGCCCACCTGAATATCGATGGCCAGCAGCTCCGTTTGCGCCTGTTCGGCGGGGAATTTATGCGCAATTGCCCAACGGGGGCTGCGCGAGAGGAAGCCGAGCCGCTCCTGATAATCAAGACGGTTGACCTTATACACCACGCCATCAATATCGAACGGCAGGTCGGCGCGGCCTCGCTCGATATGGCGATACTGTTGTAAGGTTTCGTTGATATTTTGCGTCAGTATGAACTCATCGCTTAGCGGTAGACCCCAATCACGGATCGCCTGCATCACGCCCATCTGCGTATCGGCAGGGAGCGCAGACACCTCGCCCCAACCATGTGCGAGAAAGCGCAACGGGCGCGCTGCGGTCACCGACGCATCCTTCTGTCGCAGCGACCCCGCCGCTGCATTGCGCGGATTGGCGAAGGCCGGACTGCCCTCTGCTTCCGCCTTGGCGTTGAGCGC
>JAYVZY010000027.1:0-2285 GCA_043782885.1 Sphingomonadales bacterium
CCGCCGTTCGCTGCGGACTCGATCCTTGAGGCGATCGACGCGGGCGTTGAACTGATCGTGGCGATCACGGAGGGCGTTCCGGTGCTCGATATGGTGAAGGTGAAGCGCGCGCTGTGCGGCACCAAATCGCGCCTCATCGGGCCAAACTGCCCCGGTGTGCTGACGCCGAACGAGTGCAAGATTGGCATTATGCCCGGCAGCATCTTCTCCAAGGGTTCGGTCGGCGTCGTGTCGCGCTCGGGCACACTGACCTATGAGGCTGTGCACCAGACGACGATGGTCGGCTTGGGGCAAACAACCGCTGTCGGCATTGGTGGCGATCCGGTCAATGGCACCAACTTCATTGATATGCTGGAATTGTTCCTTGCCGATGAAGCCACCAAGAGCATCATCATGATCGGTGAAATCGGCGGCTCGGCGGAAGAAGAAGCCGCGCAATTCCTGATTGATGAGGCGAAAAAGGGCCGCAAAAAGCCGATGGTCGGCTTCATCGCAGGTCTCACCGCTCCTCCCGGACGACGCATGGGTCATGCCGGTGCGATTGTTTCGGGCGGCAAGGGCGGCGCGGAAGACAAGATCGCGGCGATGGAAGCGGCCGGCATCCGCGTGTCGCCATCGCCATCGCTGTTGGGTGTGACGTTGGCGGAAATGCTGAAAGGCTAAGTCATGGGCTTCGAGGGAAATGAGTTTGAGGGTGCGGCCACATATGAGGCTGGCCCGTCATGGGCGCGTGCGAACTGGCCGCTTTCGGACACCGATGAGCTGACGGCGGCGCTCGATCCGACACAAATGGCGGTCGCGCTCAAAAAGGCGGCGGCCAGCAAGGGCGCATTGCTCTCGGATGCCGACATCACCCACGCGGCGGATGACTCGATCCGCGCGATGATGCTCATCCGCACCTATCGCGTGCGCGGGCATCTGGCGGCAAACCTTGATCCGCTGGGGCTTTCGAAACGCGAACTGCCCGCTGACCTCACTCCCGAATTCCACGGCTTCAAAGAGGCTGACCTTGACCGCCCGATCTACCTTGCTGGAACGTTGGGCTATCAGACGGCGACAATTCGTGAACTCGTGGGCACGTTGCGCGCAAATTATTGCGGGCCCGTCGGCCTTGAATACATGCACATCAACGATCTGGATGAGCGCCGCTTCTTGCAAGAGCGGATGGAGGGCAAGGACAAAGCGATCAGCTTCTCGCGAGAAGGCAAGCAAGCCATTCTCGCCAAGGTGATCGAGGCAGAACAATACGAGCATTTTCTCGCCAAGAAATATGTCGGCACCAAGCGTTTCGGGCTCGATGGTGGTGAGTCGATGATCCCCGCGCTGGAGAGTATCATCAAATATGGTGGCTCGCTCGGTGTGCGCGAGATTGCGTTCGGCATGCCGCATCGGGGTCGCCTCAACATGCTCGCGAATGTGATGGCGAAGCCGTTCCGCGTGATCTTCCATGAATTTTCGGGCGGATCAGACAATCCCGATGATGTCGGCGGATCGGGCGATGTGAAATACCATCTCGGCACGAGCACTGACCGCGAATTTGATGGCATCAGCGTGCATATGTCGCTGGCCGCAAACCCCTCGCACTTGGAAGCGGTTGACCCTGTTGTGCTCGGCAAGGTGCGCGCCATCCAGACGGACAAGGGCGATCTTGGGCAGCATACGCAGGTGCTCCCTGTGCTGCTTCACGGCGATGCGGCGTTTGCAGGCCAAGGGCTGGTGTGGGAATGCTTCGGCTTCTCTGGCGTGCGCGGTTATAACACAGGTGGCTGCATCCACTTCATCGTGAACAACCAGATCGGGTTCACGACCTCGCCTCAGTTCGCGCGCTCCTCGCCTTATCCCACCGACGTGAGCAAGGGCGTGCAAGCGCCAATTTTCCATGTGAACGGCGATGATCCAGAGGCTGTTACCTTCGCGTGCAAAATGGCGATTGAGTTCCGCCAGAAGTTCCACCGCGACATTGTGATCGACATGTGGTGCTACCGCCGCTTCGGCCATAACGAGGGTGATGAGCCGAGTTTCACCCAGCCGCTCATGTATGCCAACATCCGCCAGCACGCGCCAGTGAGCGAGATTTATGGTGCGCGGTTGCAGGCGCAGGGCGTTATCGGCAAAGATTGGGCGAACGAGCATATTTCGCGTTTCACGAACATGCTTGAAGTCGAGTTCGCAGCCGCGCCAAACTACAAAGCAAATAAGGCGGATTGGTTTGGCGGGCGCTGGGCGGGGCTCAATAAACCCGTTGATCCGGAAACTGCGCGCCGCAACGTTGAAACTGGCATCGC
>JAYVZY010000028.1:0-12320 GCA_043782885.1 Sphingomonadales bacterium
AGGGGGTGTGCCGGTGACTCTGGGCGATGTCGCTACCGTCCAGATCGGCCCCGAGATGCGGCGCGGGATCGCGGAGTTGAACGGCGAGGGCGAGGTGGCAGGCGGCGTTATCGTCATGCGCCAAGGCAAGAATGCGCGCGAGGTCATTGAGGGTGTCCGCACTAAGCTCGCGGATTTGAAGACCAGTCTGCCCGCAGGTGTCGAGGTGGTGACAACCTATGATCGTTCCGGGCTGATTGACCGCGCGGTGGATAACCTCACCGAAAAACTGCTCGAGGAATTTGCCATTGTCGCGCTCGTCTGTGCGCTGTTCCTCTGGCATTTGCGCTCGGCCTTGGTTGCGATCCTGACACTGCCGCTTGGTATCCTCATCGCGTTCATCGTTATGCGGGTGCAGGGGTTGAACGCCAATATCCTCTCGCTTGGCGGCATTGCGATTGCAATTGGCGCGATGGTCGATGCGGCAGTGGTGATGATCGAGAACGCGCACAAGCATCTTGAGCGTTGGGCGGATGATCATCCTGACGCGGAACTCCGCACGCCGGAGCGCTGGCAGGTCATTACCAATGCGGCGGCGGAAGTTGGCCCCGCGCTGTTCCTCAGCCTTTTGATTATCACCTTCTCGTTCATTCCGATTTTCTCGTTGCAGGGGCAGGAAGGGCGGTTGTTCGCACCGCTCGCTTTCACCAAAACCTATGCGATGGCGGGCGCTGCGTTGCTGTCGATCACGCTGATTCCGGTGCTGATGGGTTGGCTCATTCGAGGAAAAATCCCATCTGAGGAGAGCAACCCGATCAACCGTTTCCTCACGCGGATTTATCGCCCCGCGCTCGATTGGGTGCTGGCGCGGCCCAAACAGGCACTTGTCATCGCCGCACTGCTGTTCGCGACAAGCCTGTGGCCGATGTCGCAAACCGGCGGCGAGTTTATGCCGCAGATGAGCGAGGGCGATTTGCTCTATATGCCCTCGGCATTGCCCGGCATCTCGACCGCCAAAGCCGCGCGACTTCTCCAACAGACAGACCGGCTCATCAAGACCGTGCCCGAAGTGGAGAGCGTGTTCGGCAAGGCAGGCCGCGCTGAAACCGCCACCGATCCCGCGCCGCTAGAGATGTTTGAAACCACGATCCGCTTCAAACCCATGGCGCGATGGCGTAGCGGCATGACGCAGGACAGGCTGATTGACGAGCTCGATCATACCGTCAAAGTTCCCGGCCTTGCCAATTTCTGGATTCCACCGATCCGCAACCGCATCGATATGCTCTCAACCGGAATCAAAAGTCCGATTGGCATCAAAGTGTCCGGTTCAAACCTCGCCGAGATAGACCAGACAGCCCAAGCGATTGAGGCCGTCACAAAGACAGTGCCGGGGATTTCATCCGCACTCGCCGAACGGCTTTCGGGCGGGCGCTATATCGATGTCGCGATCCGCCGCGCTGATGCCGCGCGCTACGGGCTGAATGTCGCCGATGTGCAGGCGGTCGTGTCGGGTGCGATTGGCGGCGACTCCATCGGTCAAACGGTCGAAGGCTTGGCGCGCTATCCCATCAGTGTGCGCTACCCGCGTGAATTGCGGGCGAGCGTTGGCGATCTCATCAATCTGCCTGTGCTCACCCCATCGCGCCAGCAAATCACGTTGGGGACGGTGGCGGACATTCGTATCAGCAACGGCCCGCCAATGCTCAGGAGTGAGAATGGTCGTCCGGCAACATGGGTCTATGTCGATGGCCGTGGCCGCGCACTCACCGAGATTGTTGGCGATCTGCAACGCGCCGTCGCCGCCAAGGTCAAACTACCACCCGGGATCAGTGTCGCTTACACCGGACAGTTCGAGTTCCTCGAACGCGCGGTTGAGCGGCTCAAGATCGTCGTGCCTGCAACCTTGCTCATCATCTTCGGCCTGCTCTACCTCACCTTCCGGCGCTGGGATGAGGCGGCACTCATCATGGCGACCTTGCCGTTCGCGCTGACGGGCGGGGTGTGGCTGCTGTATCTGCTCGGGTTCAACCAGTCGGTTGCGACAGGTGTCGGGTTCATCGCGCTCGCGGGTGTCTCTGCCGAGTTCGGCGTGGTGATGCTGATCTATCTCAAATCCGCACTGGCTGAGCACGATGACGTTGAAACCGCCGTGCGCGCAGGGGCGCTGCTTCGCGTGCGGCCCAAGGCGATGACGGTCGCGGTCATCCTTGCGGGCCTGCTCCCCATTCTCATCGGTACCGGCACGGGCTCCGAAGTGATGAGCCGCATTGCCGCACCGATGATCGGAGGAATGCTCACCGCTCCGCTGCTGTCGATGCTCATCATCCCCGCTGCTTACCTGCTGATGCGTCGATCGCGCTCCGCAACATGAGCGCAGTCTGGGTGATGGTCTCGTCTGTCCCCAGTGTGGGATTTGAAAAAGCGCGGTGCCCGATACCGAGCCGGAACGCGAGCAACACCTCCTCACACGCAGAGATATGTTCTTCTAAAAGTGCAGGGTGCGCTGCACGGACAAGCCGCCCCACAACATCGCGGATATGGCCAAATAGCGCGGCCAACTTGTTCGCCACCCGAATGTTGCGGTGCGCCTCGGCCATAATTTCATATCGCAGCCCCGGTGTGCCGCGCGATATAGCGTTGCGGACAAATTCTTCAAAAGCGTGTTGAAGGTCGATTTGGCCTGACTGCATGCGGTCACAAATCACGGATAGTTCGACGTGTTGCATCGCTGTCTCTTCGCGGACGATAGCGGCAATGATGTCATCTTTATTTTCAAATAACCGGTACATCTGGCCGACGCTGACCTGCGCCTTAACAGCCAATTCCGACATCGGTGCGGCGGAAGCTCGTTACCGAGGGTTCGTTCGTTCACGCCGGGCAGGTGCTCTATCTCATCGATGACGCGCCATATCGGGCTTTGATGGTCAGTGCGCAGGGCCAATTGGCGAGGGCGCGCGCTACGATCAATTCCACCCAACTCCAAGCCGAGCGCTTTCGCCAGCTTGTCACGATCAACGCCATAAGCCGTCAGGATGCGGACAACGCGTCCGCCACTGACTTGTTGAATTTGCGCGCGGCTATGGCAAATGGTGGCGTCACGCATGGCGGCGCGGATGCGGCGCAGGTCCACCTCATCCTTCCCAATGGCACCCTCCACCCACACCCGGGAACGCTCCGCTTTTCGGATGTTACGGTCGATGCGACGACGGGCGCTGTTACGGTGCGCGCAACCTTCCCCAATGCGGACGGCATCTTGCTGCCCGGGCTCTATGTCCGCGCACGATTGGCGCAAGGAACCAAAGCGCAAGGCCTGCTCGTTCCGCAGGCGGGCATCTCGCACAATGAGCATGGCGGTGCGACGGCACTCGTCGTTGGAGCGGACAATGTCGTGACGCTCAAGATCGTCAAGACGGATCGGGTGGTCGGCAATAAGTGGCTGATTTTTGAGGGGCTTGCATCTGGCGATCGGGCGATCGTGGAGGGGCTTGTGAATCTGCATCTGGGGGCGACGGTTGAGGTGCGCCCCGCAAGCGCCGTCGCCGCGCCGAACGCCGACTCAAAGATACTATAGGCTGATGTCACGCTATTTCATTGACCGGCCGATCTTTGCCTGGGTGATCGCAATCGTCATGATGCTGGCGGGCATTTTCGCGACCCGTGGCCTGTCGATTGCGCAATATCCCGACATTGCGCCGCCCGCGATCGCGATGACCGTGATTTATCCGGGTGCCGACGCACAAACGCTCGAAAACACGACCACCCAGATCATCGAACAGCAGATGAAGGGGATCGATCATCTCCGCTATTTGTCCTCGACGAGCGATTCTTCGGGGACGGCAACGATTACACTGACGTTCGAGCAGGGCACCAACCCCGACACAGCGCAGGTGCAGGTGCAGAATAAGTTGCAGGTCGCGGTGCCGCTGTTGCCGCAAGAGGTTCAGCAGCAGGGCATCCGTGTGGCGGGCGTTGGTGATACCCAGATCTTGGGCGCGCAATACGCGATGCGCATACGGCTTGATCCGATCAAGCTGGCCAATCTCAATATTGCGGTGTCAGATGTGAAGGCGGCTATTCTCGCTCAAGACGCGCAAGTGTCAGCGGGTCAGATTAGTGGACTGCCAGCGCCTCCCGGGCAGGCCTTCAGCCCCGTCGTGACGGCACAATCGCGGCTTCAGACGGCCGATCAATTCGCCGCCATCCTGCTCCGCACCAGCCGTGATGGTTCGTCGGTTAAGCTCGGCGATGTTGCGCGCATTGCTATTGGCGCAGAGACGGACAGCTTTGTGAGCCGCTATGATGGCCACCCCGCCGCCGGTATGATTTTCAAACTCGCGCCGGGTGCAAACGCGCTGACCACGGTTGCGAACATCAAAGCTGAAATGAGCAAATTGTCGGCGACCTTCCCATCCGATATGCAAATTGATTACCCGGTAGACAATGCGCCGTTCGTCAAACTCTCCATCGAACAGGTGATCCACACATTGATCGAGGCTATTATCCTCGTGTTTGTGGTGATGTTCGTCTTTTTGCAGAATTGGCGCGCGACATTGATTCCTACTATCGCGGTGCCGGCGGTGCTGCTCGGAAGCGGCGTGGCACCTGGTCAGTTGCGCCTTTCGCGACGATCCCGATCTTCGACGCAGGGCGCAATCAAGCCAATTTGCGTTACTCAAAAGCAAGCCGCGACGTCGCGGTTGCGCAATATGAGAAGGCGATTCAGGCAGGATCTCATGAGGTGGCCGATAGTTTGGCGCGCCGTGGCACGATCACGCAGCAACTTGAAGCGCAAACATGGCTCAGGAACGCGAGTGCGCGGAGCTATGTGCTGTCTGAGGCACGGTTCCAGGCCGGAGTAGATCCTTTTCTGACAACGCTGGATTCGCAGCGCGCACTGTACACCGCCGAACAGAATCTTGTGACGACTCGGCTGGTTGCTCAGACTAACCTTGTTACGCTTTATGCCGCTCTTGGTGGGGGCTTGAAATGATGTTTTCTAGTGCATCGCAGCGCAACTATCTCAATAAGATTGGAGCTATTCACGTCCTCAGAATACCGAATTTCAGTGCATGAGTGCGATGACAACCTGATAGGCTAGGTATGCTGGAACAATAATAGCTGCAACGCAACAAAATCGATGCATCATTTTGTCGACAATAACTATCCATTTTGTTCTATCCTCATTATATTATATGGTGAGTTCAGCATATAAACGTAAAGATAAAAAGATCGTTACATCATTACCCTGAATGCCTATGGATGAGGCATCGCCTTCATGTGCTGCTTTCGGTGAATGGATTTCATGCAGCGCGGCGCTGCGTAATCTGGTAGCTGACCGGGCAACATTCAATTACGGGTCATTATGCGCTTTATCAATTTCGATACCGATGCTTTCCTGCGCGACTATTGGCAGCAGAAGCCACTCCTCATCAAAAATCCTTGGGGGATGTGGCGGACTCCGCTCGAACCTGATGAGCTTGCGGGTCTCGCCTGCGAGGATGAGGTCGAATCGCGCCTTATCTCCCACAAGCACGGGACGTGGAAGGTTGAGCACGGGCCGATCCCAGAAAAGCGTTTTAATACGCTGGGGAAGGTGCCGTGGACATTGCTTGTGCAAGCGGTCGATCATGTTGTGCCTGCTGTAGCCGCGCTCATCGAGCCCTTTCGATTCATTCCGAATTGGCGGATCGACGACGTGATGGTGAGCTATGCCTCGGATGGCGGCGGCGTGGGGCCGCATTTCGATCAGTATGACGTGTTCTTGATTCAAGGGTTGGGCAAACGCCGGTGGCAAGTAGGCGCACACGGAGACGGCGTCTGCAATGCCACCACGGCACTTCTGCCGCACGAAGATTTGCGTTTGCTTGCCCATTTTGACCCTGTTGACGAGTGGGTGCTGGAACCGGGCGACATTCTGTATGTTCCACCATGTGTGGCGCACAACGGCGTTGCCGTCGGCGAAGACTGCATGACATTTTCGATCGGGTTTCGGGCGCCTGCGCGCAGCGAGTTGATCGCGCACTATTGCGATCATCTTTTGGCTGACTTGCGCGACGATGATCGTTATACAGACGCCAACATGCAAGCGCAGAGCCAGCAAGCAGGGCAAAATCCGGGCGAGATTTTAGCAGCATCGCTAGCACATCTCCATGCGATGATCACCGAGAAACTGGGCGACAGTGAGGCTTTTGCGCGCTGGTTCGGTCAATATAACAGCACGCCAAAATATGCCGATAAAGACTGGGCACCGGACACACCGGTGGAGACGGCAGATTTGCGGGCACAACTTGCGGAGGGGCTGTCATTGTGCCGGAATCCGGCAAGCCGCTTTTCATTTGTTCGACAAGCAACGAACGAGGTGCTCCTGTTCGTCGATGGCGAATGTTTTGAGTGTGAGCAAGAAGTGGCGGTGTTCGCTGCGCAGCTCTGTATGCACAGTCGTATTGTGGCAGGGTCGGAACTTGCAGAGTCGGATACAGTGATGGCTCTGCTGGTAAAGCTGTTCAATCAAGGCAGTCTGGTCTTCGAGGAGAGCGACTAAGCGCCAACGTCCAGTTCTCGCCAAGCGCCTGGCGATAGGCCTTCAACCGTCCATGCGCCGATGCTCCAGCGCACCAGCCGCAGCGTCGGATACCCCACAGCGGCTGTCATCCGGCGCACCTGACGGTTGCGGCCTTCATGGATTGTCAGCCTGATCCAGCAATCTGGTACACTTTGTCGCACGCGGATGGGCGGATCGCGGGGCCAGAGTGCCGGATCGTCGATGCGCCCGGCGCTGGCGGGCCGTGTCATGCCGTCCTTCAGACGAACGCCGCGCCGCAGCGTGTCCAATGCGGCATCCGTGACCAGCCCTTCGACCTGCACGAGATAGGTTTTAAGCATTTTGAATTTCGGATTTGCGATCCGCGCTTGGAACTGGCCATCGTCGGTGAGGAGCAGTAATCCCTCGCTATCGAGATCGAGTCTCCCCGCAGGATAGACATCTGGCACAGTGATGAAATCCGATAAGGTCAGGCGTGGAGATTGCGCCGCCCCAACATCGGTGAATTGGCACAGCACGCCGTAGGGTTTGTTGAACAAAATGAAATGCGGCATAGCCATTCGTATTCGTGGGTTAAACGAAGCGCAATCAAAACATCGGTCGCGCCTCGCTGTATGCGGCCGACGATAGGTAAGCGATTTTGATCATTTCTAACGATTGGAGCCGGGCGTTTTAGTCGTTATCGGCTCGTGTATTGACGGCGGGTTATACCTCGGCTTTATTCACAAACAGAATGTTCGCCATCGCGAAACGATAAGCACGGCCATCCGCGTATTTCGCGGGTGCAGGAGAGAGTGGATGAATTTGAATTTTACCGCCGCTGAAGAATCATTTCGTCAAGAAGTTCGGGATTTTTATGCCACATCATTGCCCGCGCGCTTCGCCGAACGCGTAGGATTTGGTTTGCAATTGACCAAAGCAGAGCAGGAGGAGTGGCAAGCCGTTCTGGCGAAGAAGGGCTGGTTGGCACCGCATTGGCCGGTGGAATGGGGCGGCACGGGTTGGTCTGTCGTGGAAAAATACATCTTCGATCTCGAATCGTCGTTGGCTAATGCGCCGATGCCGGTTGCTTTTTCCTTCAGCATGCTGGCACCGGTTCTGCTCAAATATGGCAACGACGCCCAAAAGCGACGCTGGTTGCCGCGCATGCTTGATGGCTCCGATTGGTGGTGTCAGGGCTATTCGGAGCCGGGCGCGGGGTCAGATCTTGCGGGGCTGAAGACGCGCGCGGTTCTGGATGGTGACCACTATGTCGTGAACGGACAGAAGACGTGGACGACACTGGGTCAGCACGCCAATATGATGTTCGCGTTGGTCCGCACGTCGGATACCGGACGACGGCAGGAGGGCATTTCGTTCCTGCTCATCGATATGACCACGCCCGGTGTTGAAGTGAGGCCGATTATTACCCTCGACGGGGAACATGAAGTCAACGAGGTATTCTTGACCGACGTTCGCGTTCCCATTGAAAATCTCGTTGGCGAGCAGGATCGCGGTTGGACGTATGCCAAATATCTCTTAACATATGAGCGCACCAGTATGGCGGGCATTGGCAGATCGACGGCGGCACTGGGGTGGCTCAAATCAATAGCGCGACGCCAACGACGAGCGGGTGGATCGTTGATGGATGAGCCGCTGTTTGCGGCGCGTGTTGCGCGTGCGGAAATTGAGCTGGCCAATCTATCGACCACCACCCTGCGTGTGGTCGCGGCCGTCGCGGGCGGCGGTGCTCCCGGCGCAGAGAGTTCGATGCTGAAAATCAGAGGAACCGAGCTTCGGCAGGACATAAGCGCGCTGACCCGCCGCGCGTTGGGGCCGCACGCGCAGCCCTTCCTGCCGGAATCGTTAGAGGAGGGTTTCAACGGCGAGCCGATTGGGCCGATAGGCGCAGCTGCCGCGACGCCGCAATACCTAAATCTCCGAAAACTCTCGATCTTTGGAGGCTCAAACGAGATTCAGAAAAACATCATCTCCAAGATGATCCTCCAGCTTTAGATCGGACCGCACAATGGATTTCAACCACACTGATGACCGGCGAATGCTGGCGGACACGCTTCAGCGTTTTGTTGCCGATCACGCTGGCCCTACCATCCGGGCGGCGGCGTCGAAAACGGCCCCGGGTTATGATGCCACACTTTGGGCGCGCTTTGGCGACTTGGGGGCGATTGGTGCCTTGTTTACGCCAGACCACGGTGGATATGGGGGAGCTGGGTTTGACATCATGGTCGTGTTTGAGGCGTTGGGGCGCGGTCTTGTTGCGGAGCCCTTTCTCTCCGCGTTGATGGCTGGACGCGCGCTTGCGGCGGCTGGCGGGCACGAGTCCGACCTTGAGGCAATTATTGCCGGGGCGCAGGTCGTGGCCTTTGCGCATCAGGAAGCCGAGGCGGGATATGAACTGCATCACATCGGCACGCGCGCCGCGCACTCTGGCGATCAATGGGAACTCAACGGCGCCAAATCTGTCATCCATGATGCTGAAGGCGCGACTGCGCTGCTCGTTTCCGCCCGAACATCGGGGTCTGTGGACGCTGCTGATGGTATCTCGCTGTTTCTCGTTCCCGTAAATACTCCAGGCGTGTCAATCAATGGCTACCCCTGTGTGGATGGCGGCCGTGCGGCAGAGATTAAGCTGGATCGTGTCAATCTGCCCGCAACGGCAGTTGTGGGGACGATCGGTGCAGCGTCGCCGCTCATTATGGATTCGATAGGGACCGGTCTGCTCGCGCTGTGTTCTGAAGCGCTGGGGGCGATGGAGGTCGTGCGTGATGCGACGCTCGATTATTTGCGCACCCGTGTGCAATTTGGTGAGCCCATCGGTCGTAATCAGGCGTTGCAGCACCGCATGGCGTCGGTGTTGATTGAGATTGAGCAGGCACGGTCAGCGGTGATCAACGCCGCCGCAGCGCTAGACGGCCCGCAGAGTGCACGAGAGCGAATCTTGTCTGCGGCAAAGTACACGATAGGGAAAACCGGCACATTTGTTGCCGAGGAAGCCATACAGCTCCACGGCGGCATCGGGATGACGTGGGAGTTGTCGATGACGCACTTCGCGAAGCGGCTCGTCATGATCAACCACCAGCTGGGAGACGAGGATCATCATTTGACCCGATACGTTGCGCTTGGTCGCGCCGCCTGAAGATTTGTGGGAGGGCATTGCGCGGGAGAACAGGGGCGGCCGGAGACGCCTCTGGCCCTTGTTTAGGGTGCAAACGAATACGGGCCGCCGCGCTCCAGCGCGCGCTGGTAGGCGGGACGGGCTTGAAAGCGCTTTACCCAGGCGTCGATATGAGGACGGTTTGCCCGCTCTCCGAACGCACCGGCAATTTCTCCCACAAAGCTCATCTGAATGTCCGCACCAGTGATGTTATCGCCCACCAGCCATGCGCGACCGTCAAGCGCGTGTTCCACATAGCCCAAATGATTAGCTATCTCGCTTTCAATACGCGGATGCAGCGGCGCACCGGCCTCACCCAATCGACCAACATACATTTTCAGCAGGAGAGGTAACATCGCTGAGCCCTCGGCATAATGAAGCCACTGACTATATGCTGCGGCTTCGCGGCTACCACTCTCCGGGCGCAACGCTCCGTTACCATAGCGCGTGATGAGATGATCGATGATCGCCCCGGATTCGATCACCGTCAGATCGCCATCTGAAATCACCGGCGATTTGCCGAGCGGATGCACCTTCGTCAATTTTGGAGGGGCCAACCGTGTTTGAGCATCGCGTTGATAGTGCTTAATGTCGTAGGGGACGCCGAGTTCCTCCAATAACCATAGTATCCGCTGCGAGCGAGACTCGTTTAGATGGTGCACGATGATCATTTGAGGTCTCCAGGAGAGGTTAATGTGCGCATTGTCGGCGAGGATCAGCACGAAACACCGACCAAAGCAAGATGACGTATATGCTGATTGGCGATCAGATCAAGGTATCGTTGGGGTGTACACTGCGCTATATTTGTGGTCGGAGGTGACATGACGACAGCTGCAAAATTGAAACATGCGTTGGAGCGTGCCCAGGCCAACGCACCATACCTCAGACTCCTCAGCAAGCGCTATCCGTACAGTGTTGAACAACTCAAGGCAGGGCATCTAGAGGCCGCGCTCGTAGTCCACATTGATGAGCGGCAGCCTGTTCGGCAAGCGTTGCGCCAAGCCAAATCGCGCCTGGCATTGAGTGTAGCGATTGGTGATATCGCCGGGGTGCTGTCGCTGCAAGATGTTGTGACGCGGCTCAGCACATTCGCTGACGACGCACTGGATTTGGCGATCCGCACTGCAATTTCAGAAGTTGTGCCCGGCGCAGAGCCACAAGGTTTTGCCGCAATTGCACTCGGGAAACACGGAAGCTGCGAACTCAACTACAGCTCTGACATCGATCCCATTTTTATATTTGATCCTCTGACCCTCCCGTGCCGCGCCCGCGACGAGCCGGTTGAGACGGCGGTGCGCATTGCTCAGCGCGTTCTGGACATCATGCAGACGCGGGATGGCGATGGCTATGTCTTTCGTGTCGACTTGCGGCTGCGACCACACCCAGAGGCGACTCCGCTTGCGCTGCCTGTCAACGCCGCCATCAGTTATTATGAATCGACCGCGCTCGCTTGGGAGCGGGCCGCATTCATCCGGGCGCGGGCTTGCGCGGGCGATATGCAGCTTGGCTCAGCCTTTCTCGCGAGTATCAATCCATTCATCTGGCGATCGGGCCTCGATTTCGGGATCGTGAGAGATATTCATAGCATATCACATCGCATTCGCGATCATTATGCCGATGGGCAGACCTTTGGGCCGGGCTATGATCTCAAACGTGGTCGCGGTGGCATCAGGGAATGCGAGTTTTATGCCCAAATTCATCAATTGATTCATGGCGGACGCGACAGCCACTTGCGTGATCGTGCCACGCTTCCTGCGTTGAGCGCACTTGCCGCAGCGGGATGGATTGAAGCGGACGTCGCGGAGACATTATCCAACGCGTATCAGCTCTATCGGACCATCGAGCACCGGCTGCAAATGGTTGATGATCAGCAGACGCACAGCTTGCCTGAGGGCAATGCGGCGCTCGACAATGTGGCGAGACTGCACGGCCTCAGATCTGGCGCAGATTTGCAGAACCTTCTTGAGCCACATGTCGTCGCGGTTGGCGCGATATACGACCAGATTTACGCGGAGATGCCAGATCAACTCCCCTTCGTCACAGATCAGCTGATCCCCGCACTCAAGCAACTGGGGCTCACCAATTGCGTTGATGTTGCGCGGAGGGTGACCACATGGCGCAGCGGGAAGTACCGCGCGACGCGCTCTGCCAGCGCCAGTGAAGCTCTTGAGTCTGTGCTGCCTGCGCTGTTGAAGTCATTCGCGGGGGCACCAAATGCGTTGATTGCGATCAACCGCTTTGATCAAATGGTTGAGCGCCTCCCAAGCGCTGTCAACCTGTTCGTCCTTTTGAACGCTCAGCCAAGCCTGCTCGGTCTCCTGATCAAAATTCTCTGTCACGCGCCGACGCTGGCAGATGCTTTGGCGCGGCAAGCCAATCTGCTTGATGGCCTTATCGATGCGACGGCGTTGATGCCCGTTGCGGATGTGGCCAGTCTGGAAAAACGATTGCAGCACGAGAACCCAGAGGCGCACCTTGAATTGCGGCTGGAACGTATTCGCCGGATTGTTGGAGAGTTGCGCTTTGCCCTTGGCGTGCAACTTGTTGCTGGCACGAGTGACCCACTCGATGTTGCGCAGGGCTATGCCCGCGTTGCGGAAGCCGCTGTTCGTGCAACGACTAAGGCCATTTCATCGGATTTCTCGG
>JAYVZY010000029.1:0-1615 GCA_043782885.1 Sphingomonadales bacterium
TCTGGTCTTATACCCACTATCCGTTTTGATGACATTGCCGTGCATCGGATCGCACGACCAGATGACGGGGTGTCCGGATGCCTTCACGGCGCGCACCAACGCGGGCATGGTGGCCTCAATTTTGTCATAGCCATAGCGGGTAATCAGTGTGATCCGGCCAGGAATACGGCCAGGATTGAGCGTATCAAGCATCCGCAATAATGCGCTTGGTTCGAGCGATGGGCCGCATTTCAAGCCAATGGGATTGCCGATGCCGCGCAGGAACTCGACATGCGCCGACCCTTCAAAGCGCGTGCGATCGCCGATCCAAAGGAAATGCGCAGAAGTGTCATACCATTGGCCGGTGAGCGAATCCTGCCGCGTCAGTGCCTGCTCATAGGGCAGCAGCAAAGCCTCGTGGCTCGTGTAGAAGCTCGTTGATTTGAGCTGTGGCACAGTATCCGGGTTGATGCCGCACGCCGCCATAAAATCGAGCGCCTCACCGATACGGTCTGCGATGTCTTTATATTGTGCCGTCCATGCCGAGCGACCCATGAAATCATGCGTCCACGCATGAACTTGATGCAGGTTGGCATAGCCACCGTTTGAGAACGCCCGCAGCAAATTGAGCGTGGCCGCCGACTGGTTATAGGCCCTGATCATCCGTTCGGGATCGGGAGTGCGGCCCGCAGCGTCAAACGCGATGTCGTTGATATTATCTCCCCGATAGGTGGGCAGAGTAATTTCGCCGACGGTTTCGGTATCAGCCGAGCGCGGCTTGGCGAACTGACCCGCCATTCGGCCGAGCTTCACAATCGGCAGCTTCGAAGCATAGGTAAGCACGACCGCCATTTGCAGAATCACACGGAAAGTATCGCGGATGTTGTTTGGGTGGAATTCGGCAAACGATTCGGCGCAATCGCCGCCCTGCAACAGAAAAGCGTTACCCGCTGCAACCTGTGCGAGATCAGCAGTAAGGGCACGCGCTTCACCTGCAAAGACCAATGGAGGGTAGGTCGCTAACAGCGATTCGGCGGATTCGAGCGCCTGTGCATCGGGATAGGTCGGCAATTGCCGCGCTTCATGCTGTTTCCAGCTTTCTGGTGTCCAAGTGTCAGTCATGCGCGCTGCTTTGTTGACTTCGTGCCGAAAATGCAAGGGTTGCGCATTTTTAGTTCATTGCCGCGTCGCGTATTGCGCGATCACGGTGATGATCTTGGCGGCCGCGTCACCCTTGCCGTAAGCGAAGCAGGGGCGCGACATGAGCGCGTGGCTCGCGGGATCACCTCGCAGGCGGAGCGCTTCTCGTACGATGTGATCAGCGTCGCTCCCCACCAACACGACATTGCCACTCTCCACCAATTCCTGCCGCTCCGTCTCCTCGCGCATCAGCAGCAGGGGAATGCCGAGCGTGGCGCATTCCTCTTGGAGGCCGCCGGAGTCGGAGATGACGAACGGCGCGGTGCGGATGGCGGTGATCATATCGGGATAGCTAAGCGGTGCGGTGAGGGCGATGTTCGCCACGCCCCCCAGCTCGCGCACAATGACATCGCGCACATTGGGATTGGGGTGGAGTGGGAGCGTCATTTTCAGCATATGGTCAGTGGCGAGAGTTTTGAGCGCCGCACATATCCGA
>JAYVZY010000030.1:0-1549 GCA_043782885.1 Sphingomonadales bacterium
CGCAACAGCAGCAGATGGGCCGCTGTCTCAAACTGGCCGGAGGCAGCGAGCGCATCGGCCTCGGCCAACAGTTTGCGGGCGGGTTCTTCACGCGGCAACCAATCGGTCTCCGGTTCGTCAGCGGCGCGTGAACGACGCGTCCAATCCACATAGCCGAGCTGACGCAAGATAAAGAAGAGGATTGCCCCGAGGCCAAGCGCCACCAGCCCCCAGAAGAGATAAACCCCAAAAGGCCCGAATTTGCTGAAAAACCAGCCGATGCTTTTCGCAATTGGCTCCAGCCATTTGAGCCATGCTGGCGGCTTGATTTCAGGGATCGGCGACAAGCTGAATTGCAGCGTCTTGTCCGCGATAACATGGCCATGCGCGGCCACAAAATCGGGCGGCAAGTCAGTCACTGGTGGAACATTTTGAACCGGCACAAAGCCCCCAAACGCATTGGCTGACCATTAAGCCCTCCGTCGCTGCTTAGGCAAGCGAGATTACGCAAAGATTAAGCTGTGCTCTGCGCGCTCACAAACATCTCACCTTTCCAACTCTGGGCGAACACGATGATCCCAACCCCACCCAGCGCGCTGAGCGCCGCCATAAACAAATAGCCCTGCGCGCCAAGGTGTGCGTAAACCGGATCGAGCTGCGACGTCACGATGCCGATCACCACCCCGTTCACGAGGGCGGCGTATATTCCCATTACAGTGGTTACGATGGCGGGCGGCACGGCACGGCGCAGCACGAGCATCGCGCCAAGGTGCATTGCGGCATATGAGCAGGCGTGCAGGCATTGCAGCGGAAACAACAGCAGATATGAGGGGGACAATGACGTTAGCCCCCAGCGCACGATGCCGCCAATACTAGCAAAGATCAGGAGTTGCTTGGCGCGGTTGAGTGGCACGCGATCTCCCACCACCCAAAGCAGTGTCACCTCAGCCGCCACTCCCGTGAACCACAGCGCCGAGCTCTGGAACCTGCTGAAATGATTGACCGACGTCCATAAATTGACCGAAAAGCTATAGTAATAGGCGTGGCTGGCATTCAGAGTCGCCACCGACAGTATGAACAGCCAGGTCATGGGTGCCACCAGGAATTTGCCGAGCAATTTGTTGGCCACCGCCCGTGCGCCAAGCGTGCGCAGATCATCGCGCTGATGTGCGCGGCGCGGCAGACCAAAGGTGATAACCAACAGCACACTCAGCCCCGCAACTTCTAGCCAGATGACGAGCGGAACACCCCAACTATCTATCAGCCAGCCCCCAACCAGCACCGCAACCGCGAACCCGAGCGATCCCCAAAGCCGCACCCGACCATAATTAAGCGACTCATCCGAGAGTGCGAGCGCGTCGGTCAACGCCAGAATCGGCCCGATGAAAAAACCCGCGAAGAGCAAGAGCGCGAGCACGACGAAGTAGTTGTGCGCGAACACCAAGGTGAACGTCGCCGCCGCAGAAGCCAGCGCGGCGATGATGAGCATCAAGCGCCGCCCCATCAAATCAGCCAAATACGAGAGCGAAGGCTGGCCGATTGTTTTGGCGATCAGCGATGCGCCGATAAG
>JAYVZY010000031.1:0-30922 GCA_043782885.1 Sphingomonadales bacterium
CCGCCCGCAACGCCAGAGTCAATCGCCATCATTGTATCTGGTAATGCAGCCATTCTCGCCCCCTGATTGATCATTCTCTTATTGACTCCGCTCGGCAAACCGTCAACTTTCAATCGATGAACGGTGACGATCTTTTACCACTGCGCAAAGATGATCCGCTTACTGCGTTGGCGCGGCAGGATCTCGACCCCTTCTCCGTGGCCGAGCTCGAAGCGCGTGTGCTGGCATTGGAGGCGGAAATCGCGCGCACTCGTGCAAAAATAACATTTTCTGTTAACCACAAATCAAGTGCCGACGCGCTATTCAAGCGATAGCCCAAAGTTTAGGGCTTGATGATTGCCCCGACTGTGCCAACATAGGGGTCAAAGGAGTTTCACATGCCCTCATTCGCTCGTGAACTAGAAACCACACTGCACAACGCGCTTGCTGCTGCCGCGACCCGCGCGCAAGAATATGCGACGCTCGAACATTTGCTGCTCGCGCTGATCGATGATGAACACGCCTCGAAGGTGATGATCGCCTGCGGTGTCAATCTGGAAGACCTGAAAGCGGCGGTCGTCCATTACCTTGATACCGAGCTGGAATCGTTGAAGGCGGGGATGAAATCGGACCCCTCGCCGACCTCGGGCTTCCAGCGGGTTATTCAGCGCGCGATCTTGCATGTGCAATCGTCAGGCCGCGATGATGTGACGGGGGCGAATGTGCTGGTGGCGTTGTTCTCCGAGCGTGAGAGCTATGCAGTTTACTTTCTCCAGCAGCAGGATATGTCGCGGCTTGATGCCGTGAGCTTTATCAGCCACGGCGTCGGCAAGGGCATTGAGGTGCCCGAAACGCGAGAGGTTAAGGGTGCGGAGGAACAATCTGAGAAGAAGCCCGACAGCAAGCAAAAGGGCGAATCCGCGCTCAAACTTTATTGCGTTGATCTCAACGAGAAAGCGAAAAAGGGCAAGGTTGATCCGCTGATTGGTCGCGGGCCTGAGGTAGATCGTACGGTGCAAATCCTCTGCCGTCGTTCAAAGAACAACCCGCTGTATGTCGGTGAGCCCGGCGTAGGGAAAACCGCGATTGCGGAGGGGCTGGCGCGCAAGATCATCGAGGGCGATGTGCCCGAGGTGCTGCTGCCTGCCGTGATTTACTCGCTTGATATGGGCGCATTGCTGGCGGGTACGCGCTATCGTGGTGACTTTGAAGAGCGGCTGAAAGCAGTCGTCAATGAGCTGGAGAAGCTCCCCGACGCGATCCTGTTCATCGATGAAATCCACACCGTTATCGGTGCGGGTGCGACGAGCGGCGGGGCGATGGATGCCTCCAATCTGCTCAAGCCCGCGCTCTCTGGTGGCACAATCCGGTGCATCGGCTCGACCACCTATAAGGAATTCCGCAATCATTTTGAGAAGGATCGCGCGCTGCTGCGCCGCTTCCAGAAGATTGATGTGAACGAGCCAAGTATCGAGGATACGATCAAAATTCTTGCGGGGCTGCGCTCGGCGTTTGAAGATCACCACCATGTGAGATACACGCCGGATGCGATCAAGACGGCGGTGGAGCTCTCCGCGCGCTACATCAACGACCGCAAACTGCCTGATAAGGCGATTGACGTGATCGATGAGGTCGGCGCGATGCAGATGCTTGTGGCCCCCAACAAGCGCAAGAAGGTCATCACGCCCAAGGAAATCGAGATGGTGATCGCGACGATGGCGCGCATCCCGCCCAAATCGGTTTCCGCCGATGATACTGCCGCGCTCGCCACGCTCACCACTGACCTCAAGCGCGTCGTGTTTGGGCAGGATGAGGCGATTGAGCGGCTGTCTTCAGCCATTAAGCTCAGCCGCGCGGGCCTGCGTGATCCAGATAAGCCGATTGGTAATTACCTATTCACCGGGCCAACCGGCGTCGGCAAAACCGAAGTCGCGCGCCAGCTCGCCAGCATCCTCGGCATTCCGCTGCAACGCTTTGATATGAGCGAATATATGGAGCGGCACTCGGTCAGCCGCCTCATCGGCGCGCCTCCGGGCTATGTCGGGTTCGACCAAGGCGGGCTGCTCACCGATGCTATTGATCAACAGCCGCATTGCGTGTTGCTGCTGGATGAAATCGAGAAAGCGCACCCTGATCTGTTCAACATCTTGTTGCAGGTTATGGATCATGGCCGCCTCACCGATCAGCACGGAAAATCGGTCGATTTCCGCAATGTCATCCTGATTATGACAACCAATGCGGGCGCATCCGACATGGCCAGCGAGGGCATCGGCTTTGGCAACGTCTCGAAGGAAGATGCCGGCGATGAGGCAGTGAAGAAGATGTTCACCCCCGAATTCCGCAACCGGCTCGACGCGATTGTGCCGTTCGCCTACCTGCCGCCCGAAGTGGTTGCGCGGGTGGTCGATAAGTTCATCCTGCAACTTGAGCTGCAACTTGCCGACCGCGATGTCCACATCAAGCTGGAAGATGACGCGCGCGAATGGCTCACCACCAAGGGTTATGACAAGCTCTATGGCGCGCGGCCGATGGGGCGGCTCATTCAGGAGAAGATCAAGCAACCGCTGGCGGAAGAACTGCTGTTCGGCAAGCTCGTCCACGGTGGCGAGGTGCATGTGCGGATGGCGGAGGGCAAGCCCGTATTCGAAGTCACCGCCGCGCCACCCAAAAAGGGGCGCAAAGGAGGCAAATCGAAGGTGAAGGCCGGCGCTGGAGCGTAAATCTTGACCGCTGTTACCAAGGGCGGCGTCGTCCTGTTGCATGGCATCTGGAATTTTGAGCTTGTGATGCGGCCGGTCGCGCGCGCTTTGGCGCGCGAGGGGTTTGCGGTGCTCAATCTGAGCTATCCGAGCATGACGAAGCCAGTGGTGGATTTGGCGGATGGGCTTGAGGCGCGCGTTGCAGCCTTTGCAAAAAGCATTGATGGCCCCGTTCATTTCGTGGGTCACTCACTGGGCGGGTTGATAATCCGCGCTTATCTCCAACGCCACCGCCCCACCAATTTGGGCAAGGTGGTGATGCTCGGCACGCCCAATCACGGCAGCGAAGCGGCGGATTTGGCGCGGACATTGGGACTAGCGCGGATCACGCTTGGCCCGGTTGGCCGGCACCTGTATACGCACCGCACCCCGCAGGATGAAGCTTCACTGGGCCAAATTGATTACCCGCTGGGCATCATCGCGGGCAATCGTCCCCGCAATCCGCCGATGTTCGCACTGTGTTTTCGTGAACCAAATGATGGCAAAGTTTCGATCCGCTCAACCAAGGTTGAGGGTATGGCTGACCATATTATTCTTCCTGTTGCGCATGACGCGATGCCCATGAAATCCGCCGTGCACGCACAAATTATCGCGTTCTTGCGCGATGGCCAATTCGCTCACACGTGAGAGAGCGCCACGACATCGTGAAAGAGCGTATAGTTAATCACCCGCCTGCCGCGCTCGTTGACGGAGATGACATCGACAAAATCATGATCGAACAACACAGCACCCGGGGAATAGGCGTGGCGCGCGTGCACGGGCTGAATAACGCTGGCATCCGTGCCCGTGAGCGTCACGACGATCTCGTCAGCACCATCGAGATAGCTGGAGGCATCGCGCCCGAACAGCGGGCTGTCCTCATCAATACGGTGCATCACCAGCCAGCTCATCGCGAACACTTGTGACATGCTGCGCACCAGTGGCAGGGTATAGAAGCGCCGCATATCATTCCCATCAACTGTCTCACGCCGCAAGATGGAGACACGAATGCTGGCCTCAAGAATGAAATTGCCGCGCTGATTGCCAACGCGGAACATGAGCGTAGGCACGCCCTCGAATGTTTTGATGATCGCAACGTTGGAGAATAATATCCGCGCCGAGGGGCGCGAGAATCGCGCGAACATAATGCCAGACGTGAGCGCGAAGAACAAAACGCCGATGGTAATTTCGATCACGACCAACACATTCGCATAGGTGCTCAGCGGGAAGACATCGCCGTATCCCACTGTCGCCACAGTATGTACGCTGAAAAAGAAGGCGTGCCAGAACGCGCTGAAATGAAGGGTGTCAGGTCGGCTCAGGCCATTTGGATCGAGCGCATACAGTGCCGCAAAGGCGAAGTTGAAAGCAATGAATGCGGCGATGAAACCGACGAAAAAGACGGGCCAGCTTAGCCGCGTGAGCGTATGATAAAGATCACCCAGAAACGGCCTTTCCGCGCCGATCATATCAATGTCGAGCCGATCGTTCCCGATGATAGATTGGGTGAAGTCGCGCGGTGGACTGTCTGGCTTCATGCGATGTTGGTGCTCATGAAACGGATCGGCTGACCAGCGGCAGTGGGCGCGAGCTTACCGTGCCACATCACTTTATGGCCGCGCACAATGGTGCCCACGGGTTGGCCGGTGATCTCCATCCCTGTGAACGGTGACCAACCTGCTTTGCTCGCGAGCGAATCTTGCGTAATCGTCCATTTCGCTTGGGTGTCAACGATGCTGAAATCGGCGTCATAGCCGACAGCAATCCGGCCTTTGTTGATGATACCGAACACCCGCTGCGGCCCTGCGCTGGTCAGCTCGATCAACCGCTGCATCGTCAACCGCCCAGCCGCGACATGGTTGAGCATCAGCGGGAGGAAGGTTTGCACGCCAGGCATCCCGCTTGGGCTTTCAGGGTAAGGTTTGGCCTTCTCTTCAACTGTATGCGGCGCATGATCCGTCGCGACAACATCGGCCACGCCTTGATCCAGCCAATACCAGAGCCCATCGCGATGCGCACCAGAGCGAATCGGCGGGTTCTGCTGCACCAAGGTGCCAAGTCGTGGATAGGCTTCTTCTCCCGCCAGCGTGAGATGCTGTGGGGTCAGCTCGCAGGTCGCGATGTCCTTGTGCTGGGCGATCAGCTCCAGCTCCGCTGGCGTAGTAACGTGAAGAATATGGATGCGGCGATTGGCTTGGCGGGCGAGGGCGAGGATGCGCTGGGTGGCCTTGAGCGCGCTCTCATCGTCGCGCCACACGGGGTGGCTGGAAGGATCGCCGGGGATGCGCAGGTGGGCGCGGTCGTTCATCCGCGCCTCATCCTCGGCATGAATGGCGACGCGGCGGGTGCCGTGCTGGAGCACGCGGAGCAGGTCAGAATCCTCGGCGACCAGCAAATCACCTGTTGATGCCCCCATGAAGATTTTCACGCCCGCCGTGCCAGGAATTTTCTCAAGTTCGCCGAGTTCGGTTGCATTCGCTGCCGTCGCCCCCACGTAAAAGGCATGATCGCACCACATCCGTTTGGCGCGGTTGAGCTTGTCGTACACGCGCTCCGCTGTGTCCGTATTCGGCTTGGTGTTGGGCATTTCAAACACCGCCGTCACCCCGCCGAGCACCGCTGCGCGGCTGCCCGATTCCAGATCCTCCTTGTGCTCCAGCCCCGGCTCGCGGAAATGCACCTGTGTGTCGATGACCCCGGGGAGGATGTCGAGGCCCGAGCAATCGAGCGTTTCAGTGGCATCTCCCGATGCACCAAGCGCTACAATTTTTCCTTCGCGGACGCCGATGTTGGTTTGAGTAGGGCCACCGGGTGTCCAGACGGTGCCGTTGGTCAGGAGGAGGTCGTATGTCATTGGGGCTTCCCTTGATGCGTCCCGCACCCTACCTAATCGTGATGACCAAAACTACCCTCATTGATCGTGTCGTCATCCGCGTGAGTGGTGACGGGGTGCGCGACTTTCTGCAAGACCTGATCACCAACGATGTGAGTGGTGCGCTGCCTGTGTGGGCCGGGTTGCTCACGCCGCAGGGGAAGGCGCTGTTCGATTTCATCTTGTGGGCGGCGGGAGATGATGTGCTGATCGATTGCGAGGCCAGCCAAGCGGCGGCGCTGGTGCGTCGGCTCGCGCTTTATCGGCTGCGGCGAGCGCTGGTGATTGCGGTCGATGCGGGGCTGGCGGTGCATTGGGCTTTGGGCGGCGCACAGGGTGTTCCCGATCCCCGCAACCCTGCGCTTGGCGCTCGGTGGATAGCTCCGCCATCGGAACCAGCAACTGGCTATCATCCACACCGTCTTGCACATGGCGTAATCGAGGGGGTTGCGGAACTCGGCAACGATCAATCGCTCTGGCTGGAATGCAACGCCGAGGTGCAGAATGGCGTCAGCTTCACCAAAGGTTGCTATATTGGCCAAGAGAATACCGCGCGGATGCACCATCGCGATAAGGTGCGCAAACGGCTGGCGGTGGTGGCTACGAATGCGGAGCCGGAAGGCGCACGGGCTTGGTATCCAGATTTGGGCTATGCGGTGGTGGTGGAGCGGACGTGATTGAAGTTTTGCAATCCCCCGCCCTTGCCGTCACCCCGCACGGCTTCCTCGGACGTAAGGGTGGCGTATCTACCGGCATCTTCGAGAGCCTCAATGTTGGCCTCGGCTCATCAGATGATCCCGCTGTCGTCACCGAGAACCGTGCGCGCGTGGTGGGTGCAGTGCTCTCCGGCGCCGCACTGACGACCGCGTATCAAATCCATTCACCGCGAGTCGTCACCGTCAACGCTCCGCTGACCGAGCGCCCCGAGGGTGATGCGCTTGTCACCCGCGCGCCTGGGCTATTGCTCGGCATTCTCACTGCCGATTGCGCTCCCGTGCTGTTTACTGACCACGAGGCAGGCGTTATCGGCGCGGCGCATGCGGGCTGGAAGGGCGCATTGGGTGGCGTAACAGACGCAACCATCGCCGCGATGGAAGCGCTTGGCGCGCGCCGCGAAAACATCGCCGCAGCCATCGGGCCCTGCATCGCGCGCAAATCCTATGAGGTGGATACGAGCTTCATCACAAGGTTCACTGATGACGACCCGGCAAACGAACGCTTCTTCTGGGAGGGCCGCGCAGGTCACGCGTGGTTTGATTTGGAGGCATATGTGGCGCACCGCCTCCACGCAGCAGGCTTAACGACGGTACATCTGCTGGGGGCAGATACCTACAGCCAGCCAGAATGTTTCTTCTCCTATCGCCGCACCACGCACGCGGGGGAGCCAGATTATGGCCGGCAGATCAGCGTGATTGGCCTCCGTTAAGCGCTATTTCTTCTCAAAATCCAACGAGAGCGAGTTCATGCAGTAGCGCAGCCCATTTTCACCCGGCCCGTCGGGAAAGACGTGACCGAGATGACCATCACACTTCGTGCAGCGCACTTCGGTGCGCACCCGGCCGTGGCTTTCATCACGAAACTCCGTCACCGCTGCTTCGGTCGCAGGCGCTGTGAAGCTAGGCCAGCCACTTCCCGAATCATATTTTGTGTCAGATGTGAACAGCAAGGTGCCGCACCCGGCACAATGATATTCGCCCGTGTCTTTGTTATAATTCAGCTCCCCCGCAAATGCGCGTTCTGTGCCTGCTTCGCGCAGCACATGGTAGCGTTCGGGGGAGAGTCGGTCGCGCCATTCGGCGTCGGTAAGGCTGATTTTTTCCATATCACGTTTATGCCACGGCGCATTGGAGTCGGCAAGCGGCTGCGCGCAGGGAGGAAATTTAACTGTTTTAGCTTACATCACACCCGATAGTCATATAAGTATCTGTGAATGCGTCGCTTTTTTGTCATTGCCCTTGCGAGCATAGCGTTACCCAGCGCGGTTGCGGCGCAATGTCGGTTGTGTGCCGCTGCGCCGAGCACGTCAGCAAAAGCGTCCGATGCGCTTGAACACCCCCTCACAATCGAAGTGGAGGCGGCGCTCGATTTCAGCCGCATCGCTCAACTCGGCCCCCAAGGCGGCACAGTGAGCGTCGACCCACGTTCCGGCACGCGCAGTGTCAGTGGTGGGTTAAAGGATTTGGGCGGAGGTGTGCTGAAAGGGCAAGTGCACGTGCAAGGCGCTCCGTTGCGTCCAATTCGGGTGGTGTTGCCCAATAGGGTTACCCTGACGGCAGCCGATGGCAGCTGCGTAGACGTCGTTAACCTGACGACCGATCTTCCTCCGAATGCCGCACTCGGTCTGAACGGAACGCTGAGTTTCTCGTTCGGCGGGCAGCTCAACATCGTCCGTGCCAATGCTGGCGATTATCACGGGCGCATCCCGATTAGTGTTGAATATCAGTAGCTTGACTCACTCCGAAATGGTTTAGTTTTGTTTACACACATTAGTGTTCGCTTAACCAATGCTCGCAGCAATTCTTAAAAGACTCGGCGGGCATAGCGGAGTGCACGGTGGAGGTAGGCTCCGATCGGGTTACGCTTAAAGGGAACACCAAATGAAATTCAACATGATCAAGTCAGCGCTTGTGGGTTCAGCCATTTTGGCTGTGAGCTTCGCTGCATCGTCAGCTCAGGCTGCAACCAGCTCAGCAACCGCAAATGCGACCGCCAAGATTATCTCGGCGATCACTGTGACTAAGAATACCGACCTCAACTTCGGCACAGCTGTCTCAAATGCCACGGGCGGCACTGTCGCAGTGTCAAACGCAGTTGCTGCCACTCAGACCTGCGTTGGTGTGACCTGCACCGGCGGCGGTCAGACATCAGCACAGTTCTCGATCTCAGGTGCAGCGGCCACAACCGCAGTTATCACTGTCCCAACAACAGCGATCACACTGACATCGGGTGCGAACACGATGACCGCGTTGCTCACGTCAAGCGCGCCAACGTTGGCACTGCTCGGCACAGCGGCCGATGCCTTCCAAGTTGGTGGCACGCTGACCGTTGGTGCAAACCAAGCCACGGGCAGCTACGCGGGAACGTTCACCGTTTCAGTCGCTTATCAATAAAATTCCCCCGTCAGGGAAACTCCAGACCGCCAGTGCCCCGTGCGCTGGCGGCTTTTGTTTGTGGACCGCATAAAAATAACACGAAAGCTCAAATCGAGCTTGAACTCCGAGTGCGGAGTGTTTATCTGTGATAACGGAAGGTTAGCGCGTTCCCCCCTTTCGCGCTTTCTGACCTGCGCATCTTCGGATGCGCTTCCTCCCTGAACCTTGGCCACTCCGTGTGAAAACACGGGGTGGTTTTTTATTCGGCTGCCTCTGCGTAATTTGACGACCGAATTTCGGCGGCCAGCCCAAGTGCTACCGACAAGATTAACGCTTGCATTTTTTCAAGACCATATCCCGGCTCAGTCAGTGCGTCATCGAGGTAGAGCCTGCGATCAACTTCCAATTGAAGCGCATGAATAGTGTTGGCGGGTCGCCCATGACGCTCGATGAGATAGCCACCGGGATAGGGCGTGTTGAGTGCAACACGAAAACCGGCCGATTCGCATATCGCCCGCGTAACCTCTGCCATCCGTGCATCGGCGGAGCGCCCAAATCGGTCGCCAATCACAATATCGGCAGGCGGGTCTGTCATGAGCGGCGGCATCGAATGAAGATCGATCAAAAGTGCACCACCAAAACGGTCCCGCGCCAAAGACAATGCGGCAGACACCGCAGCATGATAGGGACGATGCGCTGTGAGGATACGCGCGACAAGATCATCGCGGCTCAGTTTGGCCCGCCAAACATCGCCGACTCCAGCAAGGCGGCGCGGCACCAGTCCCAATCCGCTGCGCACTTTGTGCGACACAGAACTCGGCACACGCAGCGGCGGATCAATCATCTGCGCGTCCACGTCTGTCTCTGCGCGATTGAGGTCAATCCACAGGCGCGGAAGGTGCGCGATGATCACATGAAACCCCGCAGCACGACAGTGTTGCGCAAGCTGATCTGCATAGCGATCCTCAAGCCGGATAAGCCGGTCTATGCCGACACGCGTCAGCGCCGCGCATTCCTGCGGATAAGCCCGGCCAGCGTGCGGAACAGAGAGCACAATCGGGGTCTGCACAGCATCAGCATTGAAACTGACAAAGGAAGGTTGAGAATCCATGCGGCGTTAACGCTGATTTATATCGCGTCAGATTGCAAGGAATGTTAAGGGTTGGCTCCTAAAGTTAACAGCTCACGCACCAACGTGAGAGCTGCTTGGGCGAATGCGAGGTTTCAATGATCAAGATTTTGCTTGCCGAAGACGAACAGGCGATGCGCGAATATCTCGTGCGCGCGCTCGAACGCTCGGGCTATGCGGTCACGGCCGTGGATCGTGGGACGGCAGCATACGCACATTTGACCGCCGGAGAGCACTTCGATCTGTTGCTGACGGACATTGTGATGCCCGAGATGGACGGGATCGAACTCGCGCAAAAAGCCGCGCTGCTGTTTCCGGACATCAAAGTGATGTTTATTACGGGGTTCTCGGCGGTCTCGCTTCGCGCGGGGCAAACAATGCCGCAAGCAAAGGTGCTGTCCAAGCCCTTCCACCTGCGCGATCTTGTTCTTGAGGTCGAGCGGTGCTTTGAAACAGGGTTTTGGTCAAAGCATGTCTGATATGCTTGCTTCTTCAAGCGACGCTCGCTAGAGCCTCCCTTCCCGCGCTCGTACCCCGAGAGCGCATTGACACGAATGTGGGCGTGTAGCTCAGTGGTAGAGCACTGTGTTGACATCGCAGGGGTCGCAAGTTCAATCCTTGCCACGCCCACCAGTTTTTAGTGCTGATTTTGGCTGTTTCTTACTCCTTCGAGTTTTCTGATGGCTTCGGGCGCTCACATAATGCGCCTTTCGGTTCGGCCCAATATCCTACGGACGCGGGAAACGCGCGACCCATCATGGGTGCCGCTGTCCGTAGGCATTGCGTGTCGCCCGGTGTTATTTCGTTTCCACCAATGCCGTCTGGAGTGGAATCATTCGGCCTTTGACCATCACAAGATCGATATGAAGCACAGCAGCTGGGTCTGTCAGCGGATCGCCATCTACCGCGATCAAGTCGGCGGATTTGCCCAAATCTAGCGTGCCGGTTTCATTGCTGAGGCCAAGTAACTCCGCCCCACCTTTTGTGGCGGCGATCAGCGCGTCACGCGGCGACATCCCGCCTTTGCTCACCATCAGGCCGAGTTCCTGCGCATTCTGGCCATGCGGGAAGACCGCAGCATCAGTGCCGAGCGCAATCTTGACACCTCCCTTGTAGGCACGGTTGAGCGCTTTGCCCCATTCGCCAAGCGTCTTACGCGCCTTGATTTCGGTGTTTTCGGTGTAGATGCCCTTGCCCATATAGAGTTGAAGACCTTTGAAGGCCATTAACGTCGCGACCATGTAGGTGCCCTTGCTTTTCATCAGCGTGACGTCCGTATCATCAGCGAATGTACCGTGCTCAATTGAGTCGACGCCTGCGCGCACCGCCGCCTCAATGCCGCGCGCGCCATGTGCATGCGCCATCGCCTTGAGGCCCATCTGGTGCGCAGTGTCGCATATGGCTCTCATCTCGGCATCCGTGAAATGCTGCTCTAGCCCTAGCGCGCCGTCATCAAGCACGCCGCCCGTTGCCATGAACTTAATCACATCAACACCCTTGGCTGCAAGTTTGCGCACGGCCACAGCGCACTCTGCTGCTCCCGTACACACGCCCGGGTTTAGGCCACTTCTGTTCATTGCACTGGCAATCTCGGGCGCAAGTCCGACCGTGGCATCAGCATGGCCACCAATGATGGAGAGCGGGTCACCGGCGACCAGAATGCGCGGCCCCAGAAAACTGCCTTCCGCGATAGCGTCGCGCATCGCAATGCTCGCGAGCGCTGGCCCGCCGGCATCGCGAACAGTTGTAAAACCGGCGCGGGCGGTGATCAGCGCATTCTTTAAACCGGTTGTAGCGGCATAGGGTTCAGAGAATTTGGGCCGCAGCGCCGCATACCACGGTAGTCCGGCATCCTGGGTGAGATGGACATGAACGTCAATCAGGCCGGGTAACACCGTCTTCGTCGCCATATCGATGATCGTAGCGCCAGCGGGTGCATTCATCCCAGGATCAATACGAACGATGCGCCCCTTATCGATAATGATCGTGGATGCACCAAGTTCTGGCTTGGCGGCGTCGACAATAACGTGTCCGGCCTGGATCGCCACCATTTGTGCATTTGCGGTGCCAGTGACGGCGAACGCGGCTGATAGAAATAAAGCGAGTTTCATTTAGATTTCTCCAAGACTGCAGATGATTTAAGCGAGTATGTTGCCATTAGATATCCTCAATAAACAGAGCCGTCATCGGCCAACAGCCGAATGCTGGCCTCCTGCGCGCTTATGAAGATGTTCAGCAGCTACGAATAGATACGTTCACGCAAATATACCGTTACGCAGCCTATCGCGTGCACACAAAGCTTGGCGCTTGGCGCTTGGCCCTTGGCCCTCGCCGATGGCCGCCGAAGCCGTGAAGAATATTGCTGAGCGTTAGGCCATCGAAGGCGGCACAATTCTCTCGGCTGGCGCTGCCGAAATGTGCATCGGTGGTGGTATGGGCGCTGCCACATTGCTAGAGGTTGCCTGACTTAAGGCTGATGGTTGGAGAGAAATGATGACCTTTACCCGATTGAACCCGCTTACGGGCGATGTGGCGAGCAGTGCGCCTGCGATGAAAGTCGCCGATATTGGCGCTATCACGGCCCGTGCCGCAGCAGCCTTTCCGGCTTGGGCGGCGACCGGCCCGAATGCGCGGCGCGCGATCATCAACAAGGCCGCCGATTGCCTTATGGCGCGCAAGGACGATTTTGTTGCGGCGATGATGGGTGAAACCGGCGCAACGGCAGGCTGGGCGATGTTCAATCTCGGGCTTGCGGCGGGCATTGTTCGCGAAGCCGCCGCGATGACCACGCAGATCACGGGCGAGGTGATCCCCTCGGACAAGCCCGGCTGCCTCGCCATGGCCCTGCGGGAGCCGGTCGGTGTTCTGCTTGGTATCGCGCCGTGGAATGCGCCGATCATCCTCGGCGTGCGCGCGATTGCGATGCCGCTGGCGTGTGGCAACGCCGTCGTGATGAAGGCATCCGAACTGTGCCCCCGCACGCACTCGTTGATTATCGAGGCCTTCGCCGAAGCGGGATTCCCTGACGGTGTGGTCAATGTCGTCACCAACGCGCCCGAAGATGCGGCGGATGTTGTCGGCGCGCTGATCGATGATCCGCACATCAAGCGGATCAACTTCACAGGGTCCACCACGGTGGGCAAGATCATCGCCAAGCGCGCTGCTGAGCATCTCAAGCCGTGCCTGCTCGAATTGGGCGGTAAAGCGCCGCTGATCGTGCTGGAAGATGCTGATCTTGATGAGGCGGTGAAGGCCGCCGCGTTCGGCGCATTCATGCACCAAGGTCAGATTTGCATGTCCACCGAGCGGATCATCGTCGTCGAGGCGGTGGCGGATGCGTTCGCCACCAAATTTGCGGCCAAGGCCAGCACGATGCTGGCGGGTGATCCGCGTGAGGGTAAAACGCCGCTCGGGGCCGTCATCGGCATCAACACCATCCACCATGTCAACAGCCTGATCGATGATGCAGTGAGCAAGGGTGCTAAAGTCATCGCGGGTGGTAAGGGCGAGAGCGTGGTGATGAACGCCACCGTGGTTGATGGCGTGACCGCCACCATGAACCTCTACCGCGACGAGAGCTTTGGCCCGATTACGGCGATGATCCGCGCCAAGGATGAGGCGGACGCGATCCGCCTCGCCAACGACAGCGCCTATGGGCTTTCGGCAGCCGTCTTCACCCGCGACACCGCGCGCGGGCTCGGCGTGGCGCGGCAGATCAACTCGGGCATGTGCCATATCAACGGGCCAACCGTGCATGATGAAGCGCAAATGCCCTTCGGAGGCGTGGGAGCCTCGGGCTATGGCCGTTTCGGCGGCAAGGCGGGTGTGGACAGCTTCACCGAACTGCGCTGGATCACCATCGAAACGCAGCCCGGCCATTATCCGATTTAAGCAGTCGCAGATGAAACGCGCAACACTAGGAATAGCGATCATGGCCAACACTTTGACGGGCGCGGCACTTGGACACCCGTCTGCCCCCGCGCCGGAATTGAGCTATGCCTTTTCCGTGACGGCAACGCTCGCCGCGCCGGTTGAGCAAGGCGAGATCGACGGCAAGCGCAAGCGCTTTATCGCAATCACCGGTGGCACGGTGCATGGGCCGAAGCTCCAAGGCGAGGTGCTGGCGGGCGGTGGAGATTGGCAGACGATTGCTGCCGATGGTCGCACCGAAGTTTACGCCAAATACAGTCTGAAAGCTGTGGATGGCACCATCATTGCAGTCACAAACCCGGGCATCCGCATCGGTCCAAAGGATGTGATCGCGCGGCTAGCGAAGGGTGAGGACGTTGACCCCTCGCTCTATTATTTCCGCACGACGCCAAGCTTTGATGTCCGCCCCAGCCCTTATGAATGGATGCGCAACAAGGTGTTTGTCGCGCGCGGGATCCGCAAGCCCGATTCCGTCGTTATCGATTTTTACGAAGTCGATTAGAACCGCCAGGTGATGCCTGCGTTGCCAACAGTTGAGTTGACTGCGGGTAAGCGCTGCCGATCGCGATAGTCCTCTGTCGCCGCCAACTGTGCTCAGTCGCGAGGCTGCTTATGGCGCGTGTCTCCGTGCGGCTGAGGTCACGCCTCAAGATCACGGACTTTGACCGCGAGCGGATGATACTGCCGTTAGACGCTCGAATTTGAACTCTCAGCTGGGTAATGCACTTTAGCCGAAGAGTATCGTCTTGACATTGGCTACCACATGAAACATTATTGGCCTGACCAATATGGAGAGAGCGATGTGGAATCGGACGAAAAGAGTGCGGCTGAAAGCAGCGTTGGTGCTTAGTGTGGCACTGGTGGGCACCTCCACACTCCAGGCAGAGCAGGTGCAATCGCGTGAGATTAGCTCGCTGAACGAGGGTTGGCGTTTTCGTTATGGCGACGCGCCGGACGCGGTGACGGGCACTTCATTCGATGACGGCGCTTGGGCGGTCGTAAACGTGCCGCACACATGGAACCGTATCGGCGAATATCGCACGACGCGTTCAGCCGATTCGAACGACAAGCAAGGCGTGGGCTATTATCGGCGACACCTGAAAGCGCCCGCGAGCTTGAAGGGGCGGCGTGAGTATCTGCAATTTGATGCGGTCGGCAATATCGCCAATGTCTGGGTGAATGGTGTGCATTTGGGCACGCACAAGGGCGCTTTCTCGCGCTTCCGTTTTGATATTACCGATGTGTTGAAGGCCGGTGCGGACAATGTGATTGTCGTGAAGGCAGACAACAGCAAGCCCGCTTTGGGGAGTTCCACGCAGGATGTGATCCCATTAGGGGGCGATTTTTTCATCTTCGGCGGCATCTATCGCGGCGTGTCACTGATCGATGCGGCGGATGTCGGGATTGATCTTCTCGATCATGGCGGGCCGGGGGTTTATGCGCGGGCATTGAGCGTTGCGCCTGACAATGCAGAAATAAATGTCCATGCGCGACTACGTAATCTGGGCTTTCGCTCACAGGCTTTGGCTGGTGAAATCATTGTTCGCGACGACGCAGGCAATACGATCGTATCCAAGTCCTGGCACAGAGCAGTCGGCGCCAAGGCCATAGTGGAAACGGACAATGTGCTGGCGTTGACCAAGCCGCATTTGTGGAACGGTCGCACCGACCCCTATCAGTATTCAGTTTCAATGACGGTATTTGCCGGCAAGCGAAAAGTCGATGAAATGACCCAGCCGCTCGGCATCCGCTCGTTCAAAATCGACACCAACACGGGCTTCTTCCTCAACGGCCAGCATCTCGATCTTCACGGTGCCTCGCGCCACCAAGATCGTCCTGTGAAAGGCTGGGCGCTCACCCCCGCTGATCATGCCGAGGACATGGCGATTATGGCTGATATGGGTGCGAATACGGTACGGATGGCGCATTATCAGCATGCGCCCGAATGGATGGACGCAGCGGATAAAACTGGCATGGTCGCTTGGGGCGAAATCCCTTATGTGAATGCGGCGTCATGGGGTGACGATGAGGGCACGCCAGCGCTGCACGCCAATGCGCGCGAGCAGCTCATCGAGCTGATCCGGCAGAATTACAATCACCCGTCGATCATGATGTGGTCGGTGGGCAATGAGGTGGATATTGGCGCAGCGTTCGGGCGCGGCGCACCGGCGCATTCGCGTGCACTACTCGCGGAACTCAACACATTGGTGCATCAGGAAGACCCCTCGCGCCCGACCACCTTTGCTGATTGTTGCGAGGAAACCAACCCGTTGCCAGGCAAGCAGAAGGGCGAGTTGCTCGCGGGCACGACCGATGTGATGGGCTATAACCGCTATTATGGCTGGTATTATGATGCGCCTGCCAAAATGGGCGAGATGATGGATCATTTTCACGCGCTCCATCCGGCGCTGCCGATGTCTGTTTCGGAATATGGCGCGGGTGGCGCGCTGTCGCAGCATAGCGATAATGTGTTGGGCGGGCCGATCAGCGCCTTTGGCCGTCCGCACCCTGAGGAATATCAGAGCTATTATCATGAAGAAAATTGGAAACAGCTCAAAGCGCGACCCTATATCTTCGCCAATTGGGTTTGGAACATGTTCGATTTCTCGTCCGACCTGCGACAAGAGGGCGACGCGATTGACATCAACGACAAGGGCTTGGTGAGCTATGATCGCAAGACCAAGAAGGACGCCTTCTATTTTTATCGCGCCAATTGGTCGGCCGAGCCGACGCTGCACATAACGGGGCGGCGGTATGTTGATCGGGCGTATGCGGTGAATGACATTCGGGTGTATTCCAACGCCGAGAATGCCACGCTGGCGCTCAATGGTGTGGCACTTGGGAGCCAGCCTTGCGCCGATCATATTTGTGTCTGGCGGGGTGTCATGTTACTTCCGGGGACCAATGCGCTCGAGGCAGTGGCAACAATCGGCGGCAAATCGGTCAGTGACCGGATAGTGCTTAACGGCCCCGATCCAAGCAATGGTGTGCGGATAGACGCGGGTGACCTTGGGGCGCACACGACCACTGATGGCCACCGCTTTGGCTCCGACGCCTTCTTCACAGGCGGCACCGCGAAGGTGCTCAACGTTGCGGGGTTTGGGCATGACCGCAACGCACCGCGTAAGGTGGTATCAGGCACGGCGTCACCGGAGCTGTTTGAGGGGTGGCGCGAAGGGGCGTTTAGCTATGATATTCCGCTGCCCAATGGCACTTGGACCGTTACGTTGCACAGCTTTGAACCCGATTCCACTCGGTCCGCAACGCGAGCGTTTGATGTGAACGCCAATGGCCAACCGGTGTTGACCAATTTCAATCCGGCGACGGCAGCAGGCGGCGTGTTGAAGGCCGTATCACGCAGCTTTCCGGTCAAAATTGAAGGCAATAAAGTGAATCTCACCTTTTCCGGTGCGGCTGTGATTGGCGCAATCGAGATTTTGCCCACACATTAAGCTTGACAGGCATGGCCAGGATCGAATAAGTGGACTGACCAATTAAATGAAACTCGTCTAGCCAGTGACTTGGACGAGCATGGAGAGGGAAGATATTATGAAAGCGAAACTGATTCTTTTGGCGAGCGTGAGCCTAATGGCCAGCCCGGCATTTGCGCAAAGCGCGCCAGCGCCGACGACTCCGGTCGCTGGAAGGAGCGATACGGGCCTGGCTGATATTGTGGTGACCGCTACCAAGCGTGAGCAGAATTTGCAAAACGTGCCCGTGGCCGTAACCGCGCTCACATCAGCGGCATTGGCCAGTCAGCGGATCAACGCATTCGGCGACCTCTCCCGCGCGGCGGCTTCGCTCACCATTACGCAGGCGACGGCCTCACCAAATAATTCCATCATTCTGCGCGGTATTGGTACCTTCGCTTTCTCGATTGGTGTTGAGCCGAGTGTCGCCGTCCTCGTTGACGATGTGCCTGTGGTGCAACAAGCGCAGGCGTTTGATAACCTTGGCGATGTGGAGCGCATTGAAGTGTTGCGCGGGCCGCAGGGCACGCTGTTCGGTAAAAATGCTTCGGCGGGCGCGATCAGTATCGTGACAAAAGACCCTGGCAAAGCTTCTGAGTTCGCTGGCGAAGTCACCGCGACCACCGATTCGCAATTTGGTGGCAATGCAAGCTTTTCGGCACCATTGAGTAGTGAGGCTGGCATTCGCGTGAGTGGATATTACAGCAATTTCAAAGGTTATATCCACAACCTCGCCAACGGCCACACGCTGGGCGATGAGACCAAATACGGCATCCGCGCCAAGCTAAAGGCCCATCTGACGCCACAACTGACCGCCACGCTGAGCGGCAATTATTCGCAGCTTGATCAAAACGGCACGGCAGGTGCGAGCGGCACGCTGCGGTCTATCAATCTGAATTATATTCCGGCGGGTTCGGCGGTTGGAACACTGCCCGTGGTGCCAAAATTTGCTGGTGTATCTATTCTCCCCGCGCTGGTTGGCATTACGCCGGGAGAGGGCAATTACAACGTCAGCCTCGATAATGATTCACCGACATCAAACGCGCAAGCGACCTTCAGTGGCAAGCTGGTATACGATATGGGTTTTGCCAATCTGACGTCGGTAACGAGCTATCAGGATTGGAAATATAATTTCTCCGCTGATGTTGATGGAACAGCGCTAAACGTTGTTGGTGCCGGTGTGCCGGTGACCAACCCGGTCGGCCCTGCAACGGGTGCCAACCAGAGCGGTCCGTATCACTCGACTGAGTTAACGCAAGAATTGCGTCTGACGTCGAAGGGTGGGGCGCCGTTCTCCTATGTCGCAGGCCTGTTTTATGCGAATGCGGCCACGTCGCGCACGTTCACGCGCGGCCCCGTGTTCGCACCGGCGAACTGGACAGGCTATCAGGGCACGCGCAGCCTCGCTGCCTTTGCTAATGTGGATTATAAACTGCCCACAAAGACGACACTGAGTGGCGCAATCCGTGTCAATAATGAGCGCGTTCAGGACAGTTTCGTCAATCTGCTGCCCAATGCTACGGTTTATAGCGCGGGGCCACCCGTTGTGAACGGTACGTGCGGCGCGGGCAGCACCCTGTGCGCGGGTCGCAATGTTGATACTGCAGTCACGTTCAAGGCGTCGATCAGTCAAGAACTTGCGCCTCGCGTTTTGGCTTTCGCCAGTGTGGCTACAGGTTATAAGGGTTTTGCTTACGATATTTCGTCTGGCTATTCCCCGCTGCGGACGGCCGCTCCCGTGTTGCCTGAACATTCGATTTCATATGAACTCGGCATCAAGAGCCGCTTCCTTGAAAATCGTGTCCAACTCAACGTGACTGGTTTTTTGACCAATTATAACAACTTCCAGGCGCAATCGGCGCAGTTCCTCAACGGTGCTTTGCAGAATAAGCTCAACAACGTTGGTAAGTTGCGCACACAAGGCGTTGAGGTTGAACTGCTGACCAAGCCAACCTCATGGCTGCATATCGACGGCTCAGCGGCCTATACCGATGCGAAAATTGTGTCCTTCCCCGGTGCGGCCTGTTATGCAGGTCAGGGCGCAGATCAAGCGTTGGCTGGGACTGCCGCAGTTTACGGTATCAACACCTGCGGCTTATACACCCCCCCGGGTGCGGCAGCTGCGGCCAATTTCCAAGATCGGTCTGGAAACCAACTTCCCAACTCGCCAAAATTCAAGTTCAACATTGGTGCTACGGTTGATCAGGATTTGGGCGGCAACTTTAAGGGCAGCTTTGGTCTGAATTATCAACACCAGAGCGGCGTCAGTTTCGATCTGCTTGGTGATCCGCTTCTCGTGCAGAGTGCTTATGGTATTCTCAACGGCACTATCGGTATTGAACACGGCCCACTCAAGGTGACCGCATTTGTGAACAACATCTTCGATCAGCACTACGTTGCGGGGCTTGGTGATTCATTCGGCACCTATGGCACCCACGCGGTTTACCAATTTCAACCGCGTGACTCACAGCGTTACTTCGGATTAAAAATCGGCATTCACTTCTAGGTTCTCCCTGAACCCTAGGCACTCTGGCCGGGCGGAGCAATCTGCCCGGCCTTTTTCTTCGGGATCAACCGTTCAAAGCGGAACGTAGGGTGCGTAGGTTGTTCGCGGCGGTATTGCCCCCGGATGCATGACCACCCATCCGGCGAGGCGATGCCCCTGCATTGCCGCGTCTGCGACGTTCGCCCCAGAGAGCCGTGCGCCAAGATAGCCGCCATTGAATGCATCGCCTGCCCCGCTCGTGTCTAGGGGTGATAGCACGCGCGGTGGCGCAATAATCTGCCCGTTGGGTAGGCGGCAGCCGTTTGCACCGAGCTTTACCAATGTCTCATCGCATCCCAGCCCCTGCCAGTGTGCCGCTACGGCGACGGCAGAGCGTGCGCCAGCGAGCAAGGCCTCATCCTCAAGCGTCGGCAGCCCAATATCTGCACATGCGAGCGCCGCGTCTCGTGCTGCGATGGCTTCCGCTGGCGCGGCCCAGAGGCGCGGGCGGTAATTGCCATCGAACACGATTTTCCCACCAGAGCCACGCACGTGCTTGCACAGCGCGAACAGCTTCTCGCGGGCAGTGGGCGCAAGAATAGCGAGGGTGATGAGTGAATATGCGATCACATCTGCTTGGGCTACTTCTGCCACAGCTGCTTCACTCCCGCTCAAATCAAACATCTGTCGCGCCGCACTGTCCGAGCGCCAATAGGCAAAGTTGCGTTCGCCGTGTGCATCGGTGGAAATGGCGTAAAGTCCGGTGGTGCGCAGCGGGTCAGTCAGCACCAGCGATGTGTCGATTCCTTCCGCCCGCCACCGCGTCTTCAAATCGTCGCTAAATGGATCCGCACCCAGAGCGGTAAAGTAAGCAACATCATGCCCCGATCGCGCCATGTGGATTGCGGTATTGAGCGTATCGCCACCATAACCCATCCGCCAAATGTTGGCGTCATTGATCCCCTGCGGCCGAGATAACTCCAGCATTGCCTCACCGATAAAGACTATCCGCACCTGCTGACCTGTCCCACTTTCACCAATTCCACATCGTGCCATCTTCCAGCCGCGCGACGGGGAGATAGGCGGGCTTATACGGGTATTTCGCTGCCAGAGCTTCATCAATGTCCACGCCGTGTCCCGGTTTTTCGCCGCAGAACAATTCGCCCTTGTCAAACCGATAGTCGTGCGGGAAGACCGAGTCGGTTTCGGGCGTGTGGCGCATATATTCCTGAATACCGAAATTGGGCACCCATGTGTCGAAATGCAGCGCGCAGCCCATCGTGACTGGCGACAGATCAGTTGCACCGTGGCAGCCGGTACGCACCTGATACAGCGCCGCAAAATCAGCGATCCGCCGCATATGCGTAATGCCGCCCGCACCAACGATGGTGCAACGGATATAGTCGATCAACTGGTTCTGGATCAGATCTTTGCAATCCCAGATCGTGTTAAAAATCTCGCCCACCGCGAGCGGCGTTACGGTGTGCTGGCGCACTAATTTGAATGCCTCTTGGTTTTCAGCTGGAGTGCAATCTTCCAACCAGAAAAGCTGGTAAGGCTCCAGCATCTTGCCGAGATTGGCGGCTTCTTGCGGCGTGTAACGGTGGTGACCGTCGTGCAGCAAATGGTGATCGAAGCCGTAGGTCTCACGCAGCTTCTCAAACAGCTTTGGAACGGTGTTGAGCGCTTTGCGCGTGTCCCATCCGGTCACAGATGGCAGTGCGGCGTCAGCAGGTTCATAGAACAGTTTGCCACGGCCCACGCCATAGGCATCTTTGATTCCGGGCACGCCCGTTTGCGCGCGGATCGCCTTATATCCCATGTCGATATACTGACCGACGGCCTCGACTGTCTCGGATATGTCGCTGCCATTGGCATGGCCGTAGACCATGATGCCATCGCGCGATCGCCCGCCGAGAAGATCGTAAAGCGGCATTCCGGCCATTTTCGCCTTGATGTCCCAGAGTGCCATATCGACGGCAGCGATGGCGCGCATCGTCACCGGCCCACGCCGCCAATAGGCCCCACGATAAAGATACTGCCAGATGTCCTCAATGCGGCGCGGATCCATGCCAATCAGGCACGGAATGACATGACCTTCGAGATAGGACACGATCGAGAGTTCGCGCCCGTTGAGTGTCGCATCGCCAATGCCATAGACACCCTGATCCGTCTCGATCTTCAGTGTCACGAAATTGCGCCCCGGGCAGGTCACGATCACTTTGGCGGAATGAATGCGCATCGTGGCAAGAGTCCTTTTGTTCAGTTCGATGGAACAGCGCTTGACCGCATGCCCGATTCCGATTATAAATTGGTCAGGCCAAAATGCAAGAGATTGTTAAATGTCATCCGAAAAAAATGCTGCAAAAATTGAAATCGCCAGTGGATCGCAAGATCGGCTTTACCAAGAGTTGGCACGCAGCCTGATTGGCGAGCTGAGTTCGGGGCGTTATGCTGTGGGGGATCGGCTCCCCGCCGAGCGCGAGCTGGCCGTGGACTATAACGTCAGTCGCCCCACCGTGCGCGAGGCGGTAATCGCGCTAGAGGTGCAAGGCTTGGTCGAAGTGCGTGTGGGTTCCGGTGCCTATGTAAAACGCATTCCCGGCAACAACGATACACCGGGCTTCAATGTGACCGCGTTCGAGCTCACAGAAGCGCGGTTGTTGATTGAGGGGGAAGCTGCGGCATTGGCGGCAACGCAGATCACGGTGGCAGAGCTCGCCACGCTTGAAACGCTGATCGAGGATATTGCAACCGAGAATCAGACACAAGGCGGACAAGAAGAAGCAGATCGAGCCTTTCACTTGGCCATCGCACACGCCACGCGCAACACCGCACTCTATAATTCGATCGAAGAATTGTGGCGCTTGCGCAAAACCTCTCCCGAAAGTGCGCTGCTGCATGAGAAGGCGCGCACGGCCAATGTAAAGCCGGTGGTAGATGAGCATTCGGCCATTTTGGAGGCGTTGCGCGCGCATGATCCCGCCAAAGCCCGTGCCGCGATGCGCACCCACCTCAGCGCGGTGATCGAAAGCCTATTGTTCGCGACCGAAGAGGCGGCGATTGCAGAGGCGCGGAAGGCCGCCAATGCCAAACGAGCGCGCTATGCGCGGGCGACCGCGTGATGCTCACGCGAAGATATCTTATCGGTTCGGTCGGCCTTTCGGGCTTGGTTCTCTCCGCAGTGGCACGCGCTGCGGATCCTTTGCGCGAGGCGACAATATTTGAGCGCGTCATGCTCTGGCCCAACGGCGCGCCGGAACCAGTTCCCCATGGGTTGACGCAGGCGTTTGTAGAGCGATCACCTGCACCAGATACAGTCAAGGATCGCGCCTTAAAAGGAGTTACGGAGCCGTTTATGGATGCGTATCGCCCACCCCAATCGAACGGCGCGGCGCTTTTGATCATGCCCGGCGGCGGCTATCGGCGTATGGTGTGGGACAAAGAGGGCATTGATATCGCGAGCTGGTTTATGTCGCGCGGTGTGACCTGCTTCATCCTCGGATATCGCCTACCACCGGAAGGATGGGCGTCCGGTGCTGATGCACCGCTCGCTGACGCCCAGCGGGCCATGCGGCTCATCCGGCGAGATGCAAAAAAATGGGGTATTGATCCGTCGCGGATTGCGGCAATCGGGTTTTCGGCTGGCGGACATCTGTGTGCAAATCTTGCAGCGCAGTTTGATCGACTCGCCGCGCCGCACATTGATGCAGCGGATGCGCTCACAGCGCGCCCCTGTTTTGCGGCGCTAATTTATCCGGCAATCTTGCTTGAGTCACTTAACGGTGCTTTTCCAGCTGGTGAAACTCTGTTCGGCAAAAATAGACCAGTTGCAGAGCTGGTGCAACACAGTCCACATCTGCATGTGCCCGATACTGCGCCACCCCATATTATGATACAGGCGGAAGACGACCCCACCGTGGCACCGGACAATGTTCTGGCGCTTCGATCCGCGCTCAAAGCTAAGAAAATCGTCGTTGAAACGCATATGTTTGAAAAAGGCGGGCATGGCTTTGGCATTCGCTTCACCACCAATCTCCCTGTTGCTGATTGGCCGCAACGGGTGCTCTCTTTTGGCCAAAATCATGGATGGCTTTGAATGACACGCCAGTTATCGCTCCACCCCGATCGGCTATTTCCTGCGGAACCATCTACGCGCGCCATTACCCGGCGGCTGTATGCCGAGGTGGCAGCGTTGCCGATTGTCAGCCCGCACGGCCATACTGATCCTGAATGGTTCGCGACGAACGCAAGCTTTGGCAATGCCTACGAACTGCTGTTGAAGCCCGATCATTATGTGTTTCGGATGCTCTATTCGCAGGGTGTGCCGCTGGAGGCGCTGGGCATTGGCAAGTATACGGTTGATCCGCGCGCAGCTTGGAAACTGTTGGCGGAACGCTATCATTTGTTCAGGGGCACGCCTTCGCGGATGTGGCTAGATTGGGTGTTTGCCGAGGGCTTTGGGCTGGATGTGCAGTTTGATGCGACGACGGCAGATCATTATTACGATGTGATCACCGAAAAATTGGCGACCGCTGCCTATAAACCCCGCGCGCTGTTTGAGCGGTTCAACATCGAGGTGATCGCAACGACGGAGTCGCCGATTGATGATCTCCGGCATCATGCAGCAATCAAAAGCAGTGAATGGCGCGGCAAAGTGATCACAGCCTACCGCCCTGATCCCGTGGTTGACCCTGAGTTTGAGGGATTCTTGGATAATCTCAAAACCCTGTCCACTCTGACGGGCGAAGACAGCTTCTCGTGGCAGGGCTATCTCGCCGCGCATCGCAAGCGGCGGGCGTTTTTCGCCACGATGGGCGCAACCTCAACCGATCACGGCCACCCGACCGCGCTGACGGCTGACCTTTCCGCGACCGAGGCTGAGGCGCTGTTCAAACGCGTCACGTCAGGCGCGCCAACAGCCCAAGACGCCGAGCTGTTCCGCGCGCAGATGCTTACCGAAATGGCGGGGATGAGTCTGGAAGACGGACTGGTGATGCAAATTCATCCCGGCTCTTTCCGCAACCATAACGCACAGGTATTCGCCACATTCGGGCGTGACAAAGGCGCGGATATTCCCACAGAGACGGGCTATGTGCATGAACTTCGGCCACTACTCAACCGCTACGGCAATGCGGCGGGGCTGACGATCATCCTCTTCACACTCGATGAAACCGCCTATGCGCGCGAACTGGCACCGCTGGCGGGGCACTACCCTGCGCTCAAGCTCGGCCCGGCATGGTGGTTCCATGACTCGCCAGAAGGGATGCGCCGATTCCGGCTGAACATGACGGAGACGGCAGGTTTCTATAATACCGTGGGCTTTAATGATGACACGCGCGCCTTCATGTCCATCCCCGCGCGGCACGATATGGCGCGGCGGATCGATTGTGGGTTCCTTGCGGGACTGGTGGCCGAGCATCGGCTGGAAGAATGGGAAGCAGCGGAATTGGCAGTTGATCTGAGCTATGGATTGGCAAAGCGGGCGTATCGGTTGTGAGATTGTCGTCGGATACGTTAGCGCATGTTCTCGCCGACGTCGCCCACCCCCAATACGACCGCGCCTCCCAGAAGGTGGGCATTGTCCATTTCGGCATCGGCGCGTTCCATCGCGCGCATCAGGCCTGCTATACCGATGCGGCGATGAATGCGGGAGAGAGAGATTGGGGCATCATTGGAGTCTCGCTGCGTTCACCAGATGTCGCTGGACAGATGAACCCGCAGGATGGTCTTTATACGGTCACCGAGCGGAGCGGGAGCGGGGTGGCCCTCAGGATCATCGGCAGCGTTCAACGCGTCCTGGTGGCCTCCCAGGAGCCTTCAGGGGTGGTTGCTGCTCTTGCATCACCTAACACGCACATCGTCAGCTTTACGGTGACGGAAAAGGGCTATTGTCGTGCCGCGAATGGGTCGTTAGATATGCGGCTTGCGGGTGTGGGCAGCGCCTATGCCTTTCTCGCCGCCGGCTTTGCCAAGCGCAAGGCAGCGGGGTTGTGCGGCCTTACGCTCCTCAGTTGTGACAATCTGGCCAATAACGGCGCGCAGCTTGAGCGGTTGACAACCGAATATCTGGAACACGAAGCCCCCAATCTCCTCGAGTGGTTCGCCGAAGAATGCACGTGTCCTTCGACGATGGTGGATCGCATCGTCCCCGCCACAACATCGGAAGACCGTACCGCGCTTGCCGCCGCCCTCGGCATCACCGATGATGCCGCCGTCGTGACGGAACCCTTCAGCCAATGGGTGATCGAAGACAAATTTGCCGGCCCGCGTCCGAGTTGGGAAGTCGGCGGCGCGCAGTTCACGTCCGATGTTGCGCCGTTTGAAACCGCGAAATTGCGTATGCTCAACGGTGCGCATTCGGCGCTGGCCTATCTCGGGTTAGAACGGGGGCACACTTACGTTCACCAAGCCATTGCCGATCCGGCGCTGCGTCCCCTGATCGAAACGCTGATGCGCGACGAGGCCGCCACCAGCTTCACTCCCGCAAATGGGCAAGATTTGGCGAGCTATCAATCCGCCCTGCTCACCCGCTTCGCCAACCCCGCGCTCAATCACAAGCTCATCCAAATCGCGATGGATGGCAGCCAGAAAATTCCGCAGCGCTGGCTAGAGACGCTCAGCTTTCACCAGCGCAATCACCGCCAATGCCCCATGATCCACCGCGCACTCGCCGCGTGGATCAGGCATGTGCGCGGCAATGGCGCGCCGGTGAACGACCCGATGGCCGCGCCACTCGCGGCGCTCTGGGCAGAAGCGGGACAGGCTGGCATCGTCGAGGCGCTGTTTGGCGCGCGCGGCATGTTTTGCGCGCATTATGTTGCGAACGAGGACGCAAAAGCGCTCCTTCAACAATGGGTGAATGGGCAGGATGTATGATGAAAATAAAAGGCCTGCGTTGGTGGATCATCTCGCTGATCACATTGGGCACCATCGTCAATTATCTTGCGCGCAACACGCTGAGCGTGCTCGCGCCGCAACTGCAAACACAAATGCACGTCACAACGGCGCAATACAGCTATGTCGTCGGCGCGTTTCAGCTCGCTTATACCGTGATGCAGCCGGTGTGCGGCTTTGTGGTGGATCGGCTCGGGCTGCGGCTTGGCTTTGCGCTGTTTGCCGTCGCTTGGTCGCTCGCCAATATGGCGCATGCGCTGGCGACGGGGTGGATGGGGCTGGCGGCTTTCCGTGGCTTGCTTGGCATGAGCGAGGCGGCGGCGATTCCGTCGGGCGTCAAAGCCTCGTCGATGTGGTTTCCGGCGCGCGAACGGTCGATGGCGGTAGGCTGGTTCAATCTCGGCACATCACTGGGCGCGATGATCGCGCCCGTGCTCGTGGTGGCCGTCACGCTTGCGTATAACTGGCAGATGGCGTTTATCGTCACCGGCGCGATGGGGCTGGTTTGGGCGGCACTCTGGTATGCTTTCTATCGCGATCCGGCAGACCACCCGGCATTGGGCGATGCGGAGCGCACGCTCATCATGACGGATCGACCACCGGTGCGGAAGTCAACACTAACGCCGCTCCAATTGCTGCGCACGCCAAAATTCTGGACAATCGCCATCCCGCGCTTCCTCTCTGAGCCCGCTTGGCAGGTATTCAGCTTTTGGATTCCGCTCTATCTCGCGCACGAGCGGGGCATGGATTTGAAGCATATCGCTGCCTTCGCTTGGCTGCCATTCCTCGCGGCGGATGCGGGTGCGCTTACGGGCGGCTATATCGCGCCGTTTTTGATCAAGACTTTCGGCGTACGAATCATCCCCTCGCGCGTCTATGGCGTTGCGGGAGCGGCGTTGTTGATGATTGGGCCCGGCTGCATTGGGCTGGTCGCCAGCCCCTATATGGCGATTGCGCTGTTCTGCGTAGGCGGCTTCGCGCATCAAACGCTTTCGATCCTCATCAACACGCTCACCGCCGATGTCTATGCCCCTGAGGACGTCGGTATGGCGAATGGCTTTGTCGGGCAAATGGGCTGGATTGGCGGGCTTTTGTTCTCGCTACTCATCGGGCAATTGGCGGATAAGGTCGGCTTTGGCCCGCTGTTCGGCGCGCTGGGGGTGTTCGATCTGATTGGTGCGGCGGTTTTGATACTGGCGATTAAACAGCTCGTCCCCTTTGGAGCGGAGTCCAAGGCGTGAGGGTGGCGAAGCTCTCCGCACCGCCGCTGTTCCATATTGCTGCGCACGAAGGCGCCATCGTCACACTCGCGTCGGATACCGTGGCGGTCGCGCATGTATTTGTGTTGGAAGAAGACATCATCCGTCTGATGCTGCTCCCCGGTGGAAACATCAAAAGCCCGCCAAGCTGGGCGATTGCGCCGGGGATGGAGGACATCACCGAACCGGGACGCGACCGGATGAGTGTTGAGGACTTTGCCTGCCCTGCGTTCAAGCTAGCCGAGACGGAAGGGCAATTGACCATCGAGACTGCGCGCCTGCGTCTTGAAATTACCGTCAACGGCTTCCACTGCCGCTGGTTCCAGTGCGAAGGTGAGGCGTGGCGGCTGATCGCGCAAGATCGCCCGACACAGGCCTATAATTTTGGCTGGTGGGACGGCAAGGTTCACCATTATGTCGCGCGCGAACCCGGCGAACGCTATTATGGCTTGGGCGAGCGGAGCGGGGCGATAGATCGAGCTGGACGCCGCTTCCGGCTCGCGAACATCGATGCTATGGGCTATGACGCGGCGCGCACCGATCCGCTCTATAAATCGATTCCCTATCTGCTGGTGGCGAATGCGGATGGCGCGTGCCACGGCGCGTTCTACGACAGTATGGCCGATGGCTTCATCGATTTGGGGCAGGAGCTTGACAATTATCACGGCCCTTATCGGCATTTTTGCGCCGATCATGGCGATTTTGACCTGTATATGATCGCGGGGCCAGACCCGCTTTCCGTCACGAAGCGATTCACATGGCTGACGGGCAAACCGGCCCTCATGCCGCGATGGTCGCTCGGCTATTCCGGCTCGACGATGAGCTATACCGATGCGCCCGATGCGCAGGCGCAAATGGGGCAGTTCCTTGCAAAACTGGCGGAATATGGCATCGGCTGCACATCGTTCCATTTATCCTCGGGCTACACATCAATCGGCGATAAACGCTATGTGTTCAATTGGAACCGCGACAAATTCCCCGATCCAGCCGGATTTGTGCGAAGCTATATGCAGGCGGGTGTGCGGCTGGTGGCGAACATCAAGCCCGCTCTGCTGACCGATCATCCGCGCTATGCCGGTTTGGCAGCGGAGGGATTGTTCGTGCACAATCCCGATGGCGAACCAACTGAAATCCAATATTGGGACGCACTCGGTTCTGCGGTTGATTTCACCAATCCAAGGGCATGCCGCTGGTGGCAAGCCCAAGTGAAAACTGCCCTGCTCGACCTTGGCATAGTCGCGACATGGAATGATAACAACGAGTATGAAGTGTGGGACTCGCTTGCCCTCACCCACGGGTTCGGCACGTCACGGCCGATAATCGAAGCTCGCGCGCTGCAACCCTTGCTAATGATGCGCGCGTCGCGCGCCGCGCAGATGGCATATGCTCCCGACGCTCTGCCGTATGTTGTCACTCGCTCTGGCATGGCGGGACTCCACCGTTATGCACAAACGTGGACGGGCGACAACCACACGAGTTGGGAAACACTACGCTTTAACATCAAGATGGGGTTGGGACTCGCGCTCTCTGGCATATCAAACATTGGCCATGACGTGGGCGGTTTTGCAGGGCCAAAGCCCGATGCCGAACTCTTCCTGCGTTGGCTGCAAGCGGGCATACTGATGCCGCGCTTTAGCATCCACAGCTGGAACGAGGATGGCTCAGCCAACGAGCCTTGGATGTATCCCGAAATCCTCCCGAAGGTGCGCATGCTCATGAAGCTGCGCGAGAAGCTAGAGCCGTTTCTCTATGACCTGATGCAACGCTATCACTCCGACTACGAACCCATCAGCCGCCCGATCTGGTTGAATTACCCTGAAGATGCAGAGGCCTGGGCGGATGGCGATGACCATATGCTCGGGGCCGATCTGATGGTTTCCCTGGTCGTGGAGGAGGGAGCAATTACTCGCGCCGTGCGTTTCCCGGGCAAGGATGAATGGATCAATGTCTGGACAGGCGAGGTATATGGTGGCGGGAGCATTGCAATACTTCCCGCTCCGATTGACGGCCCGCCCTTGATGTTCCGGCGCGCGGGATCAGATATAATGCTAAATCTCGTACCGTAGCTCCATACGTATTTTCCGCTGCAAGTAAAAATCAGCGTTTACACAATTTTCTATGTCTTTGAAATCGTAAAACCGTATCCGCCAGTGAGTAGTGCCGCTGCGGTATGTTTCTTGGTTGGCTCAATGTTAATGCAGGTGATCAACGACCGAAGTTCAACTGGTTGCCATTTTCGGCACGCCAGCGCCGCTTGCGGCTGCCTTCAACTGTTCACGCAACCAGCAAAGCCCCGGATCGTCCGTTCGTGCCGAATGATGTTGCATCATCTCGTTCATCACAGGCAACGGAATTGGACATTCCGCTATCGCCAATGCGAGTGGAACACTAAGCAGATTTGCCAGCCGTTCATGCATCAATGCAAGACGGCTGGTGTTGCGCAGCATCCACGGTGCCTGAATGAACGACGGTGCGACAATTTCGATGCGGCGACGATCGCCTGTTGCCTGAAGCGCTGCCTCGATAAAAGTTGGCTGTCCCTGAATTTGCACGCTGACATGGCCGCAATTATAAAAGTCTTCAACTGATGGCGGGCCACGCAAGATCGGATTGCTCGCGCAGCCGACAACCACGTGGCGCTCTACGAACAGACGCTCGCTCGGATGGTCGGGAGCCAGAAATTGCTCGGGCGTCAGCAACAGATCGAGGTCCCCTTCTTCCATCGCCTTGCTGCTGGACGCGTCTGGCAAGCGCACTTCTATCTCGACCGAGGGCGCTTCGATTTGCAGATGTTCGAGCATAGGCGCGATGAGGACTGTTGTGATATAGTCCGAAGCGGCGATCTTAAAACGCCGATCGGATCGGGCCGGGTCGAACGAGGTGGACGAAGCGATTAGGCTGCGCAGATTCTGTACGACCGCCGCAATCTCAGGCGCGAGTGCCAAAGCGCGTACGGTGGGAATCATCTTCTTGCCATGTTGTGCAAGAATCTCGTCGTTCAGTGCTTCGCGCAGTCGTTTGAGAGCAGCGCTCATTGCCGATTGAGTCACGTTGAGCCGCCGTGCTGCCTG